>JAJYSI010000418.1 GCA_021793635.1 Bacteroidota bacterium | reverse complement strand
CTCGTGTAACGGCATCATCAGCATCTTTTTGTAACTCGGAAATAATTTCACTATCGGTTTGCCTAATGTTTCCAAAGTACCTGCTAAGTCTTATTCCACGAGCGGCAAATTTTTTGGCAACGATATTGACCATGGATTCTTCAGATACAGTAGCTTCCTTTTCGGATTCTTTCATCACTGTTTTGAAAACATCGTCCGGATTTTTTGCCAATTTTTCAAGAAGTTTACCAGTGTTAACCTCAAGTACGACACGCATACCGCCTTGCAAATCAAGTCCGAGTTTTAAACTTTTAAGTTTCATTTTATTAATTGAAGGATCAGCATTCTTCAAGCTGTCTTCAATTGATTTTAATTTGCTGTCTAACTTGTCGGCTGAAATTTGAGGATTTGATGCTTTAATCTCTTTTTCTTTTTCCGCTACAACCTTAGAAATCGCTTTCTGATTGTTATAGTTAACGTAGGTTGGGTACAAAAGGTAAAGGCTTAAAACTACAGCTCCAAGAATTAGGATTAGTCTAAATCTATATTCTTTCATGTTTTAATTTTGCTTATAAAATGAATCTTTAAATTAATTGAAAGCCAAAATTACTTGATGATGCTTAGAAAGTCAATTAAATTTGAATGTATTATTCAATTGATATCAAATTAAGTTAATTACTCTTTTTACCAATCTTTCAAATTTATCTTTAACAAGATTTGCCGTTTCGGTCACTTCTGAATGGTCTAATTTTTTATTTGAAATTCCGGCTGCGTAATTTGTAATACACGAAATCGATCCTGTCTGTAAACCCAAAAAACTTGCAAACAGGGCTTCGTGAACAGTAGACATCCCAACTGCGTCGCCGCCAAAGTTTTTTATCATTTGAATTTCTGCGGGTGTTTCGTAGCTAGGACCCTTAGTGTACCAGTAAACCCCTTCTACAATTTTAATTTTTTCTTTATCGGCAGATTTTCTAATAATTTGATTAATTTCTTTCGAAGGTAGATCTATTAAATTATTTTTACTTTCCGCTGATGGCAGTCCCGTAACTTCCAGCAATTCCTTTTTGATGCCTATACCGTTAAAAGACGTTGTAAGCATTAAATCACCCGGATGAAAATTGGGGTTTATTCCTCCTGCGGCATTTGTAAGAAGGATTTTTTCCGCTCCTAATTTTTTTGAAATAAAAACCGGCAGCACACATTCATTTAATTTATATCCTTCATAAAAATGTATTCTTCCTTGGAAAAGCAAAATGTTTTTACCGGAATATTCGCAGGAAATAATTTTCCCTTCATGCCCCGGAATTGTCGATGCGGGATAATTTGATAGAGTAGAGGTAGAGATCGAATTTTTGATATTGAGGCTTTTCGCAAAGTCGCCTAACCCGCTGCCAAGTATTATGGCGATATCCGGTCTAATTAATTCTAGGTCGTCTAGATTTTCAATTAACTCTTTGTATTTAATACTTAAATTTATCATTTAAATTGATTATTTGAGAGAAGTAATTCTTTAGCGAACTAAAATTCCGGCAAGTGTTGCGGTCATTAAAGTTGCCAATGCTCCGCCAAGAACAGCTTTTAAGCCAAGAGCCGCAATATCCTTTTTCCGGTTAGGAGCCATTGGACTAATACCTCCGATTTGAATTGCAATCGAAGAAAAATTAGCAAAACCGCAAAGCGCGTATGCTGCCATAGTTATTCCTTTATCGCTAATTTGCCCGAGCTTAATCATGTTGGAAAGATCAACGTAAGCTACAAATTCATTTAATACTGTTTTTGTCCCTATTAAACTTCCGAATTGAAGGGCATCTTTTACAGGCACTCCAATTCCTATTGCAACATATTTTAAGAGTATTCCAAAAATAAGCTGCATTGAAAGAGGCTGTCCAAAGTTTGCCTGCAGCATTGTATTAATTCCAAAATTATTTCCCAGGTTTTGGAGAATATAATTGAACATTGCAATAAGCGCTATAAAAGCAATTAACATTCCGGCGACATTTAAAGCAAGTTGAAGTCCATCCGATGCACCGGTAGCAGCAGCCTCTATTACATTAGAAGAAGTTTTTTCGATATTAACTTTTACGGTTCCTTTCGTAACCGGTTCACCTGTTTCCGGGAAAAGAATTTTCGCAATTACAATCGAAGCTGGAGCAGCCATTGTACTGCCGGCTAATAGGTCGACTGCAAACTTTAGCTGTGCTGTTGCTAAAGGAATTTTTGCCCATTGTGCATATGCTTGTCCGAGAATCTGGCTATAACTTGCCATAACTCCCGCAGAGATTGTTGCCATTCCACCGATCATTATTGTCAGGATTTCTGAATTTGTCATTCCTGAAATATAGGGGCGAATTAACAATGGAGCTTCGGTTTGACCGAGAAAAATATTTGCAGTGTTAGACAAAGATTCAGCGCCGCTTGTGCCTAATAGTTTTGACATTATAAAAGCCATGCCTTTTACCACCAATTGCAATATCCCAAAATAATAAAGAAGCGCGGTAAGAGTCGAAACAAAAATAATTGTTGGTAAAACCTGGAATGCGAAAAAGAATCCGATACTATCGCTGCTAAAACCATCCGCAAGTTTTCCAAAAACAAATTTACTCCCTTCGGTTGTGAATCCTAAAACTGCCACAATAGCATTCCCGAGCCAGTTTACAATATCTTTGACCCATCCTAATGGAAAAAACCAGGCTCGTAATGTTTCACCGTGAATAATTAGAACTGCAATGATTAGCTGCATTAAAAGACCTACTATAACTAAGCGCCAATCAATTTTCCTCTTGTTGTTTGAAAAAAGAAATGCAATCCCGGTTATAAGTACCAATCCAAGGACACCTCTAAGAATTGAAATTAAATCCATAGTTATTCTCTATAGTATTGCCGTTTATCCGCCATAGGCGGATTGTTTTTTATGTCAAGCCTGTCCGCCGGGGCGGAATATTTTTATGATAAATTTCATTGCGTTTCATTCAAAACCTGCCTGCCGGTAGGCAAGCTTGCCGCGCTATGATTCGTTTGGAATGTAGTGACATTTGCGGCAGCGGGCTTCATAAATATCTGCTGCTCCGACAATCACTCGTTCTGCTGATTCCGTTTTACGTTGCGTTTTATCGGCAGGATTTCCGCAGACCATACATATTGCTAATGTTTTTGTGATGTATTCTGCAATTGCTAAAAGCTGTGGCATCGGTTCAAACGGAATTCCCCGGTAATCTTGATCTAGCCCTGCAATAATTATTCTCTTACCGTTATTAGCTAGCTGGTTGCAAACGCTGACAATATCGCTTGAAAAAAATTGAGCTTCATCTATGCCGATTACATCGGCATCATTTGAAGAATTTAAAACTTCATTTATATCTTCAATTAATATTGAAGGAAGGGATTGTTCACTGTGCGAAACTATGTCTGAGGAGGAATATCTGTTATCTATTTTTGGTTTGAAAATTTTAACTTTTTGCTTTGCTATTGTGGCTCTTCTTAATCTCCGGATCAATTCTTCTGTCTTGCCGCTGAACATACATCCGGCAATAACTTCTATCCATCCGGTCTCTTTAGGCATAGAATGGGGCGCTCTTTCTATCATATTGTCTCTCTATATATCATTGATGGCGATC
>JAJYSI010000417.1 GCA_021793635.1 Bacteroidota bacterium | reverse complement strand
AAACATTGACTATAAAATTTAAAGATGATGAAATCAAAATTAATATTATGATTCCCAATTATAATAATTTGAAGAAGGGGTTACTTAGTTATCTTAAAAAGAAGATAAGAAATTATGAGATGTTATCAATAAGTAAGCTGTCAACCTAACCTCTATTAAAGGAAAAAAGTCAAGAGGCAATAAAAATCTGTCAGCAGACAAATAATCAAGAAGGCGGTAAGGTTATATTGAAATTTAAAAATTGGAGACTTTAAAATGTTTCATAATATATCGATTGATATCTTGAATAGAATGAGATATCTAGAGGCAATAGATAAGGAGGATCGTATAAACGGTACCCCGAGATTAAAAAGATTAAGGCAGATACCTCCTGAAACAGGAAAATTTATTGCTTTACTTGCATGCAGTAGTCCAAAAGGTAATTTTATAGAAATAGGTACCAGCGCAGGGTATTCTACGTTGTGGTTAATCCTAGCAGCAAAAGAAATGGGTTTTACTATTACAACTTTTGAAAAATTGCCTGAGAAGATTGAATTAGCAAAGGAAACTTTTAAGATAGCAAAGGTAGAGCAATATGTAAATTTGATAGAAGGAGATGCCGTAGAACATCTTGATAAGATAGATAATATTTCATTTTGCTTTTTAGATGCGGAAAAGGAAATATACGAGCCTTGTTATGAGCTTATTAAGAATAAAATTATTAAGAATGGTTTATTAGTAGCTGATAATGCAATCAATCATTATGAAACCATTAGACCAATGATTGATAAAGTTTTGAAGAACGAAAATTATGACAGCCTTATAGTGCCAATTGGAAAGGGTGAATTAGTTTGCAGACGAAATTAAAAATTATTTTTCTTTAATTGTAAAATAAGTACTTCAAAAAGGAAAGCTATGGTGCTATTAAAAGTATGAAATGTTTTTAGGTCTCCGTTCGTAAAGTATTGGATGAAAAAAAATTATTACGAATTTTCTGCTTAACTTAAAGGGGTATTATAAAATTATAATGTTTGTTTAGTTCTATTTTCAGCTAAAGATTAGGGAGTTGGTGTTATGCAAAAAAAGGTGAAAAACCCGATGCTGTTGACTTTCTTGTTTTTCTTTATTTCAATAAGTGCAATACCGGAATTCTTTAAAGACCTATTCGTACACACTTCCGGCAGTATAAAAATCATAGGTTTAATATCAGGGGTATTAATTTCAATCCTTATTTATTTGAAATGGAAATATGCGGGAGTATTATTTTACTTAGTTGTTGTTTCAGTCATCATATTTGACTTACTTATTTTAATGAGTATGGAACAAGAACTCTTTTTCAATTATTCTATCCTGACTTTATGCCACATCGGTTTGCTGTTAATTTTTACTTTCTCTGAAAAAATTCAGTCATATTTAATTAAACAACATTAAGGAGGAAATATGGAACCGACGGTACTGAGCGATAGGGATCAATATCCGACTAACGAAATAATATTTTCGCATATCGGAAAAACAAAGGTGCTGTGGAATTCGATATTCGATTATATCCATGAACAGCAGCCTGAAATTTCGCATGAGTGGAGGTATTATAACGACGGTAAAAGCTGGCTGCTTAAAGCTGTTAGAAAATCGAAAACAATTTTCTGGCTAAGGATTGTTGAAGGCTCATTCAAAATAGCTTTTTACTTAAATGAGAAAGCGGAAGATCTTATTAATAAAAGTAAAATTTCTGATGAGCTGAAAGAACAATATAATTCCGGGAAAGGTAAGGGTAAAATATGGGCGGTAGTAATAAACATTAAAAATAAAAAAGATGTTGAATATGCTAAGCAATTAATTGGGATTAAGCTTAGCTTGAAGTAGAAAATATCTTTAAAGATAATGCGGCTCTATTAAATTGAAGTCATAACCAAACTAAGATTTTTTGGGGGAAACATCTCTGATAAATATGCATAAACATACTTATACTTACACAGGAGAAAATGCATGGATAGAATATGCGCAATATGATTCATGTCAATGAAGACAAAATTAATAGTCTGCCCCGATATTAATTGTTTGTGTTTAGTGTTATAATTCTTTAAAATATTTATGCGGATTCTTTCAATAAGGCAATATCAGCCTTAAACTCGAATCGATAAATCATTGATAATATTTTTTAAGAATTTTCATGAGGATGAATATGAGTTTTAACCTACCGGATCCTACTGCAGAAAAATTTGCCAGAAAAAGTTTTTTGAAAAAAGCGATTGCCATTCTGACTGGTTTAAGTTTTTTACCTTCAATTACAAAGGCATTTAATAAACAAGAGGAAGTAAATCAAAACAGGGTACAAAATAACGGCGGAAAATCAGTCCTTTCGCAGAATCCATTTGTCGGTGAGATACAAATGGTTGCTTTTAATTTTGCACCTGTCGGCTGGGCAAGCTGCAATGGTCAACTATTACCAATCAATCAGTACATGGCTTTGTTTTCGCTTCTTGGAACTATGTACGGAGGAGATGGTGTTACAAATTTCGCACTTCCGGATTTGAGAGGAAGAGTTCCAATTCATTACGGGCAGGGAGTAGGTTTATCTTCTTACAATCTTGGGCAGATTGGCGGGGAAGAACAGCATACGTTAGTAGTATCCGAACTGCCAGCTCATACTCATGATTTACAGGTAAGCACTAATGTGGGTACATCTGATTCACCGGGGAAAATGTATCTTGCACAAAATAGCGAAGGTGTAAAGCAATATTCAGCTAACCAGAACAGTACGGCTGAGCCCCCTACTGTTACTGGACAAGATAAGCCGCACAATAATCTTCAGCCTTACCTGTCTATCAATTATATTATTGCGCTTAATGGTATCTTTCCAAGTCGTCCATGAAAGGGGAGATAGAATGTTAAAAATAATTAAGAAGTTTTTTTATTTGCTGATAGTTATTCCGTCTTTTTTAAACGGACAAAATATCTTTTGGATTGACGGAGTCTCGCATGTTATACAGGCAAGCAGCTTCAATGGCTCAAATCCTGCGTACATTGATACTTCAATCGGTACTGCCTTTGGAATTACCGCAGATACCTTCAACAAAAAATTATTCTGGGTAGATAATACAACAAGATCGATAATGAGCTCAAATCTTGTCGGTTCAAATATCCAAATGGTTGCGCATATCAGCAGAGTTCCAATAACAATACCGCGAGGTATTGCACTTAATGCGCAAGCAAAAAAAGTTTATTGGACAGACAATGGCATGAGAGCTTTAATCAGTGCTGATTATGACGGCAGTAATGTTACCGTTCTTGACACCGGTCTGAATTGCCCGGGCTTCGTTGTATTTGATTCTTTAAATCAAAAAATTTATTGGGCTGACAACGGAATCGGTGCTAAGAAAATCCAATGCTGCGATAATGACGGCAGCAATGTTCAAGATGTTGTAACCGGATTAAATCAGGTATGGGGAATAGCAATTGATGATCCTTCTGCAGCTATCTATTGGATTGATTCCGGTATAGAAGAAATTCAGAAAGGATCTTTGAATGGAGGATTCCCGGTTTCCAAAATAGACGTTATAGGTAACCTAACCGGCTCAGAAAGAGGATTGGTAATTGACAGCAAATCAAATTATATGTACTGGTCATCTA
>JAJYSI010000416.1 GCA_021793635.1 Bacteroidota bacterium | reverse complement strand
TGCAATCTCAATGCTCTTCAAAACGCTTCCGAAACAATTAACTTTTCTGATTTTGTTATGCTCTGCTTCATCGGGAGAGTCTAAGGAAAAATGAAGGAGATTAATTTTACCGGCTAACTTCTCTGCGAATTTCGGATAAAGTAATCCATTGGTTGTAATGCTCGTCTGCATTTTTAACCCCTTTGCAAACTCCGCCATTAAATGAATTTCTTTATGAAGGAGTGGCTCCCCGCCGGTTAAGTCAATAAACTTTACACCAAGAGCGGCAAGTTGTTGAACATTGGATTTGAAATCTTCTAACTTTGCGAATGGTGTGTCTTTGAAATTTTCATGGACACCAAAATGGCAGAACTCGCAAAAAGCATTGCAGCGATAAGTTAAATAATAATTACACAGCAAGATCATCAGTATTCTCTTTCCTTCCAGATAATTTTCCGGCTGGCCGCAATTGCAAATGGGATTAACACTACGTAAATAATATAATATACTTGAAAGTTGAAAAAATATTTTAAATTCTTCTGAATGCCTAAGGCTTTATGAACCGGATACAAAACTAAATAGTCAATAGTTATTTTGAAGACTACCAAATATAGCCACACCGGAGAGAAAAATAAAGGCGTAAGCAATAAGCATAAATTTGTTAAAAATCCCCAAACAATAATTGAATATCCTCTAATAGGAATATCAAGTCCGCCGACCGACCACCGCTTTTTCTGGCTGTATAGTTCTCTCAAATTTTTGCATGGTGTCGAAGTGATTAAACTGTTTTTATCAAGGGGGAAAATTATTTTATATTTTTTCAACTTGTAAATCGCTTGCAATAAGTTGAAGTCCTCCGTAACGCTGAAAGGAAGATTTTCATATCCGCCTGCCTCAAGGTATACGCTTTTACGGTATGACATATTATTCCCAATACAGCTTACCGGTTTCTGAAAATTTATTGTGCCTGCAGCCGCAGTTAATAAATAAATAAAATCAATTGCCTGCATCCCGCTAAAACCATCAAATGCTGATTGGGTTGTAAACCCGTTTACTATTGCAACGTCTTTTTGATAATAGGAGGCAATATTAGAAGCCCACCGGGGATTTACTTCACAGTCTGCGTCAGTTGTTAATATTATTTCACCTTTTGCAGTCTCAATTCCGTTTGCTAATGCGTTTGTTTTCCCTTTTAACCTTCCGATTTCTTTTTTTGTTACTATCTTCTTAAAATTTGATTTGCCCGAGATGAATTCGTCAATTAACTTTCCTGTTGTATCGGTTGACTTATCATCGACAAGAATTATCTCTAATTTCCCTTCGGGGTATATAAGGTTATCAAGTGATTTCAGACATCGTAAAATATTCTCTTCTTCGTTTCGAGCGGCTACAATTATCGACGCTTCCGGAAGCTCGTTTTCACTCAACTGTGAAAATTTTTTCCTTATGCCTATAATAAAAAGCACAGATTGAATAAAATATCCGCATACTGCAATTAAGAAAATTATTTCAAACATTCGGCGGGGTTCCCGATTTCAAATCCTTTTTTATTCACTTCTTCCATTATTAATTTTATCGAATCCACAATGATTCTTTTCGACCTTCGGCTATCGTGAAGAACTATGATCGAATTATTCTTTATATATTTATTGACGGCAAAATTAACAAGATTTATATCATTTCGGTAATCATAAGTCAACAGCGACCACATTACGTTCTTTAATTTTTTTTCTGCCATAACTTTTTGTGTCCGAAAATTAAATCTCCCGTGCGGAGGTCTAAAATATTTAACCCGGTAATTATGATTGTCTTCAAGTATCCGGTTAAATAAGTCAATCTGATTCTTTAATTCAATATTACTTAAACGTGTAATAATTTCATGGCTATAAGTATGATTACCGATTTCATGCCCTTTGCTTAATATTTCCGAAATTAAACCGGGATTGCTTTTAACATTTTCTCCGACGCAAAAGAAAAGAGACTTTACCTTGAATTCTTCTAATGTCTTTAAAATCAAATTCGTTGTTTCCGGCATAGGTCCGTCATCAAAAGTTAAAAGAATTTTTCTTACTGAACTATTCCAAACAAAATCTTTGAAAAGAAATTTTATTGCCAAAGGCGGATCATAAAAATATTTAAAGGAGTAATTCTTCACTTTTTAACTTTTGCCTTTTCAGCCGGAGGTTTGACAGACTTTTGAGGATGCTTTTTATCTATCTGTTTATGAAATTTTGGCTGATTTGTTTTCTTGCAGTACTTTTCAATTGCAGCGTAAGCATCAAAGTATCCCATCTTCCCGGCTCGTTCAAGGTCGGGACACGCACCTTTTTTTTCACCTTTATCTAACATAGTCATGCCGCGCTTAAAGTAAGCCTTTGATTCATCCGGGTACAATTCAATAATTTTTGAGAAATCATTTAATGCGCTATCATATTTGTTGACGACCCTAAACGCATCACCTCTAAAATAATAGGCATCTTTATTAGTCGAATCAATCTCTATAACCTTTGTAAAATCCTTTATTGCGTAATCAAATCCTCCGAGTAAAGCAAAATCGAATCCACGAATTAAATATGCGTTCGAATCTTTAGGATTAAGTTCAATTGCTTTCGTATAATCTTCAATCGCACCGGGATAATCTTGAAGTTCTCCTTTAGTGTTGCCGCGGTTTACGTATGCCTTCTCGTTATTTGGATTTAGGACGATTGAAGAATTATAATCTTTAAGCGCGGACTTAAAATCACGTCTTATAGTTTCAACATAAGCCCGGCTGAAATATGTAAGGTAGTTACTCGAGTCCAGCTCTATTGCATTCTTGAAATCGGATTCGGCTTTTGCATATTCCTCGAGAAAGATATATTCAATCCCTCGGTTTAAATATGATAATGAATCTTTATCGTTCAGTGTGATAGCTTTGGAATAAGCTTCAATTGCCTTTTTATGATTTGCCATTGAACTATAAGCTTTAGCCAGGCTAAAATACAGCTTGTAATCATTGGGGTTTTTATTGATAGCAATTCGAAATTTATCAAGTGCAGCAGGATAATTTCCTGATTGATAATCTTTTTTCCCAAGTATATAATAATTATTTACCGGCGAACAGCTTTCAATTATAGAAACCAATGCGATAATTGAAAGAATATAAAATTTCTTTTTCATTCCAAAGTGATTTAATTTTTTCAAAGGGAATTTAGTGAATGAGTGATTAAAATTCTCTACAAATCACTATGAATATAGGCAAAAAAAACTCCGTGCATTTAACACGGAGTTCCTCTTATCCTTACAACAATGTAGACTATTCCACTGCTATAAGAAAAATCAATCCGAATTCATTTCGTCATCATTCGGAATATCCTTTACCTTATCTTTATTCTTAAAGTTATTTAGATTATAAGAAATTCCGAGATAATAAATTCTTGAATCTCTTTGTCCTTCACTATATAAAGAGAAGCCCGTTCCGTATGTTGTCCCACTGTATCTTCTCGTATTAAAAATATCTGTTGCCCTTAGTGTAACTGATAAATTTCCATTCATGAATTCTTTCCTAAGAGCAAGGTCGGTAAAATATAATGCGTCAGACCTTCCCTGTGCCGTTACAGTAGGGGAGTTATACGTATAAGAACACTGCACTGATC
>JAJYSI010000415.1 GCA_021793635.1 Bacteroidota bacterium | reverse complement strand
TTTAAAAGAGAATACGGGAAATGGCGTTCGATTAAAGGAAATCACTGATAAAACACCTATTAAAGTTGGTGATTTGGTTACGGTTCGTTTAGAATTGCAAACGGATCGCGACATGCAGTTTGTACATTTAAAAGACATGCGAGCCAGTGGTTTTGAACCTGTAAACGTACTTTCTCAATACAAGTATAAACACGGTTTGGGATATTATGAGAGCACGCAAGATGTCGCAACACATTTCTTCTTTGACACCATGCCCAAAGGAACTTATGTGTTTGAGTACGATTTGAGAGCCAATAATTCTGGGGAGTTTTCCAATGGAATCACAACGCTTCAGAATGCTTATGCTCCTGAATTGAGCTCGCACAGTAAAGGCATTCGAATCCGAATTAAATAAAACAACCAACTCTTAAAGGGCTATTCGTAAAAGAATAGCTCTCTAAGAGTTTTTTAAATAATCGAAGGTTTTTCTAACTGAACTATAAAGCTAATTCCTTCCTTTTTCGTTGGGATAAAGCGTCCACACTTCATCACTTTGAAATACTTCTTTTGTATTGATTTCAAGCATAGAAAGTTTACCTCTAAAGCCGGCGCCGGTATCGATATTCCAAACATTCATAGCTTGAAGCGGTAAGCTTGTTCCCAGTGAATTTACAGGAGTGTGACCGATAAATATCTCTTTAAAGTGGGTCAGTCGTTCGGGATAATGAGGATCGGTAGGTTTTAACTGCGGGTCTGTTGCGATAGCCATTTCCCACAACGTTCGATCCCAGTAAAAAACATAGTCGTAATATTCGTTTTTAGGTCCCGACAGCTTGCTAAAACCGGCGTGAAGAAATAACCGACTTTGATCATCGACGAAATAGTTTTCGAGGTGTTTTAAAAAATTGTGATGTTCTTCTATTTTGTCGGAAGAGATTTTTGCATAAGCTTGAACAGTCGATATTCCGCCGTGTCTCAACCATAATTCATTGTCTTCTAAATTGCTTAAATAATCGTCAAACAGTGCATCGTGATTGCCGCGAAGAAATCTGCATTTGTAAGTCTTATTCAATTCTAAAAGGTAATCGATAACAGCCGGCGATTCACTCCAGCCATCGACATAATCTCCCAAAAATATAAGTTGATCCTCAGGGTTCAAGTCGGCTCGGGTGATAACTTGTTTGAGTGCTTTAAAAGCGCCGTGAATATCTCCGATGACAAAAGTTCTTTTTTTCATATATCTTTACGCTAATTCTCAAAATTACAATTGTAAATACAAAAAATAAGAGATTTATTTTCTAATTTGAAAACCTTTATTTTTTGTATATATGCTACGTGAAAAATCCCAAAATACATATTTTTTATTATTAATGTATAGATTAAGGGTTGAGAAAAGGTGGAAAATATAAGATTTTCACAAAAACATTGAGGATTGTTCAAAATCGCCTCTTTTTAACCTATAATTAACAGCAAATGCGAGGTGATTTATACATTTTGCAGTGTCAGAAAATTAACGCCTTTAAAACGTTCAAATAGTTAAGCGTAAATATGGAAGAAACTAAATTGAATATAGCTGAATTAAACGAAAAAATTCAACGAGAAAGTGCTTTTATCGGCCTCCTTCAAAATGAGATGAAAAAAGTTATCGTCGGGCAGAAAGGAATGGTCGAGCGCTTGTTAATCGGCCTTTTGGGGCAAGGACATATCCTGTTGGAAGGAGTTCCCGGATTAGCCAAGACTTTAGCGATTAATACACTGTCAAAAGCTGTGCACGGAAGCTTTAGCCGAATTCAATTTACACCGGATCTGCTACCTGCGGATGTTATAGGACCGATGATTTATAACGTTAAAGAAAATGACTTCGGAATTAAGCGCGGTCCGATTTTTGCTAATTTTGTTTTGGCGGATGAGATCAACCGGGCGCCGGCAAAAGTACAATCGGCTTTGCTTGAGGCGATGCAGGAACGGCAAGTCACTATCGGAGACGAAACCTTTCCTTTAGACAGGCCGTTTTTGGTTATGGCAACGCAAAACCCGGTAGAGCAAGAAGGAACTTATCCGTTACCTGAAGCGCAAGTTGACCGTTTTATGCTGAAAGCTGTTATTGATTATCCTAAAAAAGATGAGGAACAGCTCATTATGCGCGCTAACTTGAATTCCAGTTTTGGAGAAGTAAATCCTGTGGTTACTTTAGAGCAAATAAAATCTGCTCAGAAGGCCGTTCGTCAGGTTTATATGGATGAGAAAATCGAAAATTATATTTTAGATATTGTTTTTGCAACGCGGAATCCGGGTCAAGCTAATTTAGAATCTTTAGCGCCGTTAATTTCATTCGGAGCATCGCCTCGTGCCAGTATCAGTATGGCTGTGGCTGCAAAATGTTATGCCTTTATAAAACAACGAGGTTATGTTATTCCTGAAGATGTACGAGAAGTCGTTATGGATGTTCTGCGCCACCGTATAGGAATTACCTACGAAGCCGAGGCCGAAAATGTAAAACCGGAAGATATCGTCGGCAAGATTGTGAATGAAATTGAGGTGCCGTAAAAAAGCGTGATATGAGTCATTCGGTTGCCGAGATATGTCGGATGACTGCTTTAGAAGTTCAAACCTCAATCTCAAATTCACTAAAAACCCAATAAAACCTGTCGTTTTCCTACTATGGATACCAAAGAGCTGTTAAAGAAAGTTCGACGAATAGAAATCAAAACGCGACGTTTGAGTAACCATATTTTTGGAGGAGAGTATCAATCTGCCTTCAAAGGTCACGGTATGGCTTTTAGTGAAATACGGCAATACCAGTTTGGCGATGATGTGCGTAATATCGATTGGAATGTGACTGCGCGTTATAACGAGCCTTTTGTCAAGATTTTTGAGGAGGAGCGTGAACTTACGCTTTTGTTGATGGTAGATGTGTCGGGATCTCAATTCTTTGGAACCGATGGAAATTTCAAAAGAGATATTATTACGGAGATTGCAGCAACTTTGGCGTTTTCAGCAACGCAAAACAATGATAAAGTAGGGCTTTTACTGTTTTCCGATCAGATTGAGTTATTTATTCCGCCTAAGAAAGGGCGTTCGCATGTGTTGCGGATTATTCGTGATTTATTGGAATTTAAGCCTAAGGGAGTAAAAACCAATATTGAACAAGCCGTGAGTTATGTTCAAAATATGATCAAAAAGCAAGCGATTGTTTTTATCCTTTCAGATTTTATGTCAGATAATTATGAAAGTGCTTTAAAGATTTTGGGGAATAAACATGACCTGACCGGAATTAGGGTTTACGATAAACGGGAGACTGAAATGCCAAATTTGGGAATGGTTAATATGCAAGATGCCGAGACGGGAGAATATATGTTAGTCAATACCGGTTCTACCAATGTGAGAAGGAATTATAAGGCTCATTATCTAAAACAAGTTGATTATTTTGAGAAGGCTTTTAAACGAAGTCAGGCCGGTACTATAAATTTACAACTGGGAGAAAGTTATGTCAAAAAATTATTAGGCTATTTCAAGAGGCGATAAATCATGATAAATAAGATTTTAAAATATCGTTATCAATTAAAGAGATGGGGCGTTTTTGTGATGCTCTTGTGCCTCGTGCAAAGTTTTGGTTATGCTCAAAAAGTAAAGTCTTCCATAGATCG
>JAJYSI010000414.1 GCA_021793635.1 Bacteroidota bacterium | reverse complement strand
AGAGTGTGTCAATTTTGTCACACTATTTTTTCTGCAATTTTTAGATAAGAATTATAGGCTTGGTGGAGGCTTGTTATAGGCTTGTTAGAAGCCTGGTAGAAATGAAGAAAATTTAGGCAAAAAACAGAGGGGAAAAAGACTAAGGTGTGACAAAATGGCCGACATCATCATGCTATGGGAAAGACGCATAGATTATATTTAATTAGCTATTATTATGCAGAAAATTTTAGATATAATGGGAATCTCTATAGACTGGAAGACTGGAATAATGGGAAATTCCACTTGGACTTAATTTTTTCAACCTCAAATTTTCTTCCTTTGGTTAAAGAATAATTAACCTTAAATTTCATTATTAAAAATTTTTATATAAATACCGGGTTTACAAAACTCCCAACATTTATAAATCAAAATAAAGTGAGGTTAATATGTTTGACGGTAATTACAAATTCACCTGCGTCGATCGATTTCTAAAATATGTAAAATACGATACCCAATCAGATGAAGAATCTACAAGTTTTCCATCTACTGCAAAGCAAAAAGTTCTTCTTGCTGATTTAGCTGAAGAATTAAAAGAAATGGGGTTGAAGGACTCTCACATGGATGAGTGGGGCTATGTAATGGCAACGCTACCATCAAACACAATTAAGAAAGTTCCGGTAATTGGATTTATTGCTCACGTAGATACTTCTCCTGCTGTTACCGGCGCGAATGTTAATCCCCAAGTTCATAGAAATTATCAAGGTGGAGATGTTAAATTACTAAATGACCCAAACCAGGTAATTAAAGTTTCCGATAACCCTGATCTTGCAGGCATGATCGGTTATGATATCATTACCACTGACGGCACAACTTTGCTTGGAGCTGATAATAAATCAGGAGTTGCCGAAATTGTGGATGCCGTAAATTATTTTTTATCCCATCCCGAAGTTAAGCACGGCGAAATTAAAATTTGTTTTACGCCGGACGAAGAAGTCGGAAGAGGCACTGAAAAATTTGATGTGAAAAAGTTTAACGCTTTTTGCGCTTATACTGTTGACGGGCAAACGCGTGGCGAAGTTGAAATTGAATCCTTTAGCGCAGACTCTGTTTCGATCAAAATTCATGGGAAAAATATTCATCCCGGTTATGCAAAAAATAAAATGGTCAACGCTATCAAAGTTGGCACTACGTTTCTCGATTCTCTTCCCAAAGACCGATTGTCTCCGGAAACAACCGAAGGACGCGAAGGTTATGTCCATTGCACAAACTTTAATGGCAACGAGGAATTAACAATCTTAAAATTTATTATCCGGGATTTTCAAACGAGCAAGTTAAAAGAGTATGAAGAATTTCTAAAGGACTTAGCAGAGAAAGCTGTTTCTAAATTCCCAGGAGCAAGATTGGAATTTGAAGTATTTGAGCAATATCGCAACATGAGGGAAATTCTTGATAAACATGCTGAAGTAGCTGGCAATGGACTTGAAGCAATGAAAAGGCTTGGAATTGTGCCTATTCAAAATCCAATACGCGGGGGAACGGACGGTTCAAGGTTATCCTTTATGGGGCTTCCGACGCCTAACATTTTCGCGGGCGAACATTCATACCATTCAAAGTTGGAATGGGTAGCTATTCAAGATATGGAAATGGCGGTAAAAGTTATTGTTGAAATTAGTAAGGTTTGGGAAGAGAAAGCCCATTAGTTTGTAGTGTGTCGTTTGTAGTTTGTGGTATGTAGTTTGTGGTATGTGGTTTGTTGTGGCTTGGAGTCAATTGTTAATCAGGGAATATAAATGAATACGAAATATGAAGAATTAGATGTTTATAAACTTTCTGAAAATCTTTCGGATAAAATTTGGGATATAGTTATCGCTTGGAATAATTTTGAGAAAGATGTTTTGGGTAAGCAATTAGTAAAAGCTGCGGACAGCATCAGTGCAAATATTGCCGAAGGCTCAGGGAAAGGTAGCTTTGTTGATTACAAAAGATATCTAAAAATCTCAAGAGGTTCACTGTTTGAAACAAAGCAATGGCTTCATAAAGCTTTTAAGAGAAAATTGTTAGATGAAGCCGATAAAGAAACGATTACAAAAATGATTGATGAATTGATTCCAAGATTAAGTGCTTTTATAAATTATATGGATACAAAATCTAAGTAATATGACTAATCTACCACTACAAACAACAAACAACTCACAACAGACAACTTACAACAAACAACAAACAACTCACAACTCACAACAAACTACTCCCGAGCTTATGGCTCCCGCGGGGGATTGGACTATGCTTGTTACCGCCGTTAATGCAGGTGCAAATGCTGTCTATTTCGGTGTGGAAAAATTAAATATGCGCGCTAAAGCGGCTAACTTTTCCATTGAGGAACTTCCGAATGTTACGGCATTTTGCAAGGAACGAAACGTTAAAACTTATCTTACTCTTAACACAATAATTTATGAAGAAGAAATTGTCGAAGCTGAAGAAATTATTTCTGCCGCTAAAAATTCCGGAGTAGATAGAATAATTTGCTGGGATTTTGCAATTACCCAAATATGCCGCAAATATGATATACCGTTTTGTATTTCTACACAGGCATCTATCTCAAATTCTCTAAGTGCGAATTTTTTTAAAAACCTCGGAGCTGTAAGGGTTGTACTTGCAAGAGAATGTTCGCTAGAAGAAATAAAAAAAATTCGCACTTCAACTGATCTCGAAATTGAAGCGTTCATCCACGGAGCTATGTGCATTGCTGTTAGCGGACGCTGTTTTATGAGTCATCATCTTTTTGGAAAAAGCGCAAATCGCGGTGAATGTATTCAACCTTGCCGCAGAGAATATGAAGTTATTGATAACTCAATTGATAAATCAATGATCATAGGAGAGGATTATGTTTTATCGCCTAAAGATTTATGCACCATAGAATTTATAGATCAGCTAATCGAAGCCGGAATTGATTCTTTCAAAATTGAAGGAAGAAAAAGAAGTCCCGAATATGTCGCAAAAGTAGTCTCTGTTTACCGCAAAGCAATCGATTTATATTTTGAAGGTAAACTTACCGCCGAAATAAAAAAAGATTTTCTTGCTGAATTAGAAAAAGTATATAACCGTGGATTCTCTGCAGGATTCTATTTTGATAAACCAAGTTCCTCTGAGTATGCCGATATATACGGCAGCAAAGCAACGACGCGCAAAGCATACGTCGGCAAAGTTCTTAACTATTTTAAAAAAGCAAACACAGTATTTGTATCGCTTGAATCGGGTAAGATAAAATTAGGTGATGAGATTTTAATTATAGGTGCAACGACAGGGGTTGTTTCCGTTAAAATAAATAATATTTTGAAAGATGATGTTGCAACAAATGAAGCGTCAAAGGGGGACAAAATAACCTTTCCATGTCAAGAATTAGTGCGCCCCCATGATTCGGTTTATATCGTTATTCAAATTGTTTCTTAAATTTCTCAAACTGATTTTTCAAATCTTCTAATTTTGTTTTTAATAATTCATGTTCTTTTTGTAATTCCTCAATTTTGTTTTGTTCATTCGTGGCTGCACTATCCTTTTGATCGTTGCTTTTTTCGGTATCCGGCATACCTGAAAGTAAATGGGCGTAACGCGATTCCTTCATTCCTGTTTGTCTCGGAAGTTTGACAATCAAAGGACTTT
>JAJYSI010000413.1 GCA_021793635.1 Bacteroidota bacterium | reverse complement strand
CAGTGAAGAATGAAAAGCGCCGCTAACGATAAGTTCTTTTACTAATTTTGCTCCCTTAGACTTGCAAATTTCCATAGCTTTTTTTACGCCGCTAACTGAACCCGAAATTACAATTTGACCAGGTGAATTAAAATTTGCGCATTGTACTACTCCTTCCGTGGAGGCTTCCGAACAAGAATCAGAAACTGTTTGCATGTCTAGTCCGATTACTGCCGCCATCGTTCCGGGGAATTCAATACCAGCTTTTTGCATCGCTATTCCGCGGGTTCTAACTAACTTCACTGCATCATAAAATTGAATTGAACCTGCAGCAACCAAAGCAGAATATTCGCCAAGCGAATGTCCCGCTGCTGCATCAACATTAAGCGTTCTAATTAAACTTGCTAAAATAACACTATGAAGAAATATTGCCGGCTGCGTAAATTCAGTTTGTTTTAATTGAGCTTCGGGACCATTAAATAAAATATAAGAAAGATTTATACCCAGTGCATCGTCGGCGGTTTTAACCATCTCCTTTGCTTCAACGGAATTTTCAAACAGGTCTTTCGCCATTCCAACATACTGCGAACCTTGTCCTGGAAATAGAAAAGCTTTTTTAGACATAAATAAAATTTTTCATCACCATTATTAAATAGCCCAAACTAGATAAATCGCGCCCCATGTGTAGCCTGCGCCAAATGCAGACAAAATTAGTTTATCGCCTTTTTTAATTTTCCCATTACGATAGTATTCCACAAGGCAAAGTGGAATTGTAGCAGCAGTTGTATTCCCGTATCGGTCTATATTAATCATTACTTTATCTTTGCTTATGCCCATACGTTCTGCAGTGGCAGCAATAATTCTTAAATTCGCCTGGTGAGGGACAAGATAAGCGATGTCGTCCGAAGTTAAATTATTCTTTTGCATTATATCATAGGAAATATCTGCCATACCCTTTACCGCAACTTTGAACACTGCCTTTCCATCCTGGTAAAGATAATGCATTTTCTTATCGACAGTTTCATGAGTCGGCGGGTTTAGACTTCCTCCTCCTAACATATAAAGGGCATCTTTGCCGGAACCATCTACTTTTAGGAGAGAATCCTGCATTCCAAGGTTTTCATCTTCGGTAGGTTCGAGCAAAACTGCCGCAGCAGCATCTCCAAATAATATACAATTATTACGGTCGGTATAATCAACAATCGAGGTCATTTTATCTGCGCCAATCACCATTACTTTTTTATACCTGCCGCTTTCAATTAAGGAACACCCTGTTTGAAAAGCGAAAAGAAAACCCGAACAAGCAGCAGAAAGATCGAAACCCCATGCATTTTTTGCTCCGATATTATTTTGTACGAGGCAGGCTGTCGCAGGGAAAAACATATCGGGAGTAACCGTAGCAACGATTATTGCGTCGATCTCTTCGGCAGACATATTTATACTTTTCAAAAGATCTTCGGCAGCTTTAGTCGCCAGGTCGCTTGTTGCCCCATTCTCTAATATTCTTCTTTCTATAATACCCGTTCTTGATCTGATCCATTCGTCATTCGTATCAACAATTTTTTCAAAGAAAGCATTATCTAAAATTTTATCAGGGACATACATTCCAGCGCCAGTAACAATTGCGCGGCGCTTACCATTTTTTTCCATTTGAATTCCGTTTAAGTTAAGCTTGAATATTTTTGAATTGAATTTTCAATTTTTGAAACTAAATTTTTCTCATACATTTCATGAGCGCGAAGTACCATATTTTTTATTGCTTTCGGAGTGCTTGATCCGTGCCCGATAATGACAATACCATTTATGCCAAGCAAAGGAACCCCGCCTTGTTCCTGATAATCAAAATCCTTCAAAATTTCTTTTAATGAACTCCGAAGAAGTCCGATTTTTATTTTATTAAACAAATTTTTTCCTGCGTAATCTTTAAACTTAAATTTAAGGAAGTCTAAAACACCTTCGCCAAATTTTATGAGAATATTTCCAACAAATCCATCGCAGACAACAACATTGACTGTTCCTTTTAATACGTCCCTTCCTTCGACATTGCCGAAGAAATTTAAGTTTGTTTTTTTAATCAATTCTGCAGCAGCTAAAGAGACCTCATTTCCTTTTGAATCTTCCTCACCCACACTCAAAATACCAATTTTAGGATTTTGGATTCCATAAATTTCTTGGGTAAAGATTGTTCCCATTACAGCGTATTCAAGAAGATGACGCGGCTTAGAGTCCACACTTGCACCGACATCAAACACAGTCGTTATTCCGGTTGAATTTGGCATTAGAGTTCCGATTGTTGCTCTTCCAACACCCGGAATTCTACCAATAATTAAAGTTGAAGCTGCCATCATTGCACCCGTATTTCCTGCGCTTACAAATGCATCTGCTTTTTTTTCTTTAACCCATCTGGCGCCGACAACAATAGAAGAATCAGGTTTATTTTTTATTGCATTAGTAGGAATATCGCTCATTTCAATAACTTCCTCAGCGTTAATGATTTTTTCTTCATCAAAACTGAGATTATGTTCTGAAAGAACTTTTTTTATAGCCTGCACTTTGCCCACAAGAAAAAGATCGAAATTTTTCTTTTCAGAAAAAGCTTGAATAGCGCCAATGACTGCATTTTGAGGGGCGAAGTCACCCCCCATTGCGTCAACAACTATTCTGCATTTAGAATTGTCCGGGTCAGAATTGTGCATTGAAAGGATTTATATTTGAATTAACTTTTAGGCAAAAACATGGAACGTTCATTATAATAACCGCAGGAAGGGCAAGCGCGATGTGTTAACTTAAGCTCTCCGCAGTTTGAACATTTGCCCATCGACGGGACAGTTGCTTTGTAATGTGTTCTGTGTTTATCTCTTCTACTTTTAGACCATCGTCTTTTAGGATTTGGCATATATTTTCCGTTTATTAATTTGTGTTAATTTTATTTTTCAAATCTACTAATGGTAACCATCTATCGTCTATTTCAGATTTGTCACAACTACAATTTCCCTCATTTAAGTTCTTGCCGCACTTGAAACATAGTCCCTTGCAATCATCCTTACATAATTTTTTCATCGGTATCGAAAGCAAAGCAAAGTCCTTAACATCGTCATCTAATTTTATCTTATCTGCATCAAGTGGTAAATAAATGACATTTATCGAATCACTTTCTACAGGTTCCTTGCCAAACAAATATACCATTTGATAACTCGTTGTGATATTGGTTGTGCAGTTAATATTACACCTATCACAATCAAAATGAGCGTTCAAATTCAATGTTGCATTAAGAACAATCTGATTATTTGATTTATTAAGCTCAATTTCAGCTAACACATTTCCAAAAAAAAAATCTTCAATTCCGATTTCTTTTATTGGCTCATCAAAAACATAATTATGAACACCATCTCTAAGGTTAGAAATCTTAATAATCATGGCATTTCCTCAAAAAGGAGCAAAAAAACGAGTGAAAATATAGCCATACTATGATTGATAATCAAATTTTTGCTAAGAAGTTTTTATTTATTTCACCGCAGCCGGGAATAATTTAATCTATTCAAAAAAGGAACAGCAAATTAAAATTACCCACCCAAAACCATATGAAGGCACTGTGAATGCACTGTGAATGCACATCAAAAAGCCTTCTAATAGCCTTATCTTGTAAATGTATCACACTT
>JAJYSI010000412.1 GCA_021793635.1 Bacteroidota bacterium | reverse complement strand
AGTATGAGAATTTATTACATGAACTTTCTTAAAATTGACTTTTGAAAATAGATGCCGTGTTAAGTATTCGCTGAATAATTGTTCCGCATTTTCCGGAAGCCCAATATATTCATCCATGTGAAAGGCTGTTATTTTAGACCAATCGATGCTTTTATCTTTTACCAATTCTTGTAAAAATTCATCTTGTGAAGGTGCTGCGGCAAATATCATTCGAATTTCATCTTTATCTTGAAGTATATTTTTTATTATCTGGATTACATTTGCTGCAGAATATTCTCCCAACTTTCGCCTGTTTGGTGCAATAACAACTTTTAACTCTTCAACAGTTAATTTACTTCCTTCATTATCATGCATAAATCTTTAATCCTGTTTTGATTTTATATCTTATTGTCGATCCTGCTTCAAATCTTAATACTAATCCTGTTTGTTAGAAATATTTCCTGTAATAAAGGAAATCATCATCTTATTCTTTTAAATAATTTTCTAATTTGGATATCGCAATATCTGCACAGATGATCGCTCCTAATCCTCGCGGATCATTATCAAATCTTTGTCTTGTTTCATAAAATTTTTTGCTATCTCCGATTCCGGTTCCGCAGCTAATATCTTTTACTACGCCCGTTGATGTTATTTTTGTTTGAAGTGCTTGCCATGCCTTAAATGCTTTTTCACTTAAGCTTTTATCTAAAAACCCGTTTGTTATTCCCTTTGCTAATGCAATAATAATCATTGCAGTACATGAAGTTTCTTCAAATGAATTTTTGTCATCAAGCACCTGATGCCACATGCCGCTGCTATCCTGGTATGCCAATATCCCATTTAAATGATTTATAAAAATCCTTTCAATTTCATTATAATATCTACTATCCTTCGGTAAATAGCTTAAAGCATCAGACTCCGCCCATAATATCCATCCGTTAGCTCTTCCCCAGAATATTCTAGATTTTTGATGCGTTTTACTAAACCAGCCATGTTTATATAATTTCTTTTGAGAATCAAAAAGATATTTATTAAAGTTTATAACCTGCTTTTCAGCTTCATCAAAATATTTCCTTTGATTTGTTATCATTCCCATTCTGACTAACAACGGTACCGACATAAATAAGTCATCCGCCCAAATCGTCCATTTTTCCGGTTCTGGTCTGCATAATGTTCCATCTGGTAATCTTGATTGACCATATAAAACATAATCAGCCATTCCGAAAAGCAGCGAATCATAATCATGAACTTTATCAAATCGACTTATTTCGGCAAAAGGAAGTGCTGGCGCGCCTGCATCGTCGAGCATGCTTTTCCTGAATATACGGTAATAACTTGTTCGTAAATCATGATCGTCAAAATATTGCTTCTTAAATACAGGCAAATTTCCTACAATAAAATCACAATATTCTTTTACGAATAAATGGTAGCGCTCCTCACTCGTCGCTTTCGAAAGGTCCATCATTGCCATCATCAAAATACCGTTTGGATAATTCCAATCTGCAAAGGAATCTTTATTAAAAGTGGTAGCTGCATTTATTGCGAGTCTTTTGATAATAACAGTTTTTGGAAATTCCAATTGAACGCCCGAAAGAAATTGATCTGAGAATAGGCTATCTATCAAATCTTTCTCAGTAAAGGAATTCTTCACAATCGGCAGTACTTTCTTTACATCACTAATATATCCCCATGCAAATTGAGAGTGATTATTTTTGAAGATTGGTAATATTTTTGAACTGGGATTTGCTTCAACTCCCGTTAGCTCACGGAGATAAATTAACGGCTTACTTTCTGCCTGCGACTCAACAATAATTCTATTCATCCCCTTATCTAGCTGTACCGCTAATGTGTCCTGAAAAGAAAATATTGAATATGCAATTTCTTTGAAATGAAATTTCCCTTTATCTTTTCCATTAAATACAAGTTTCTTATTTATCCATATTTTAACCGGTTCCGAATAACTGATACCAAAATTTAATTTCGAATCTTCTTGTACTGATATTTTTGCTAATGCATATGCCGGATAGGTATTTTTATTCAGAAATATTTTTGGAAAATCTATTACTTGAATATTAAGGGCAGGCTTTTGTTTTGTATTTGTTAGTGCAAATGTTGTTTCATCAATTACTCTATTTGCAATTCTTCGGGCAATCAAAAGAGTTTTTGAATTATCTCTCTGGGCTTGTAAATTTATAAAACAGGAAAAAACAATAACGAATATTATAGAAAATAATTTCTTCACATTGCTAGCCTTCATTTGATTATTTAAGACCAAATTTATAATTGTAATAAGCTGCAAGAAATCTTAGACTAAATGAAGTCCCGACGTCGCGTTGAATAAGATTTACCTTTCCGTGTTCTATTTTCATTCTTGTATCAATCACTGCACCGGCTAAATTTTTATCCGGATTATTTATAGAAAATCTGTTCTTCATTATCCACTTAAAGGATTTTTCAATACTTGGCTTAAACTCATCCCCAACACCGTAATCAACTGCCTTTATCCACAGCAAAGCCGCAAAAGCTACCGCTGATCCTGTTACAGAGTTATCCTTGAATTTTCCATTAAGGTAATTCTTATAAAATATTGTCCCGTCTGGTCTTTGTATTTTTTGAAATGTTTTCAATGTCTTCAATGCAGCATCAAGAAACTGCCTGTCTTTTGTCAGGTCGTATCCTTCCATTAAGGATTCAGCATACCAAAGGTTGAAGCGTGGATGGATTGAGCCTTCTTTCTCATTGTTGGGTGTAAACTGCATCCACAACCCTTCTTTGCCTTGTTTCTGGACAAGGCTTTCGCATAAATCTATAAACACTTTTTTATATTTTTCGTTTCCGGTAAACTCATACATATCTTTGAACAGATAACCTTCATTGTTTGGGCGTGCAACATCAAACAATGTCTGATTTTTTTTATCAGGCCAAAACGGAGAATGGTCTTTCATGACTTCTCCGGTCTTTGCATTTATTGCGTCGTAAAAAACCCCTGACTTTGGGACATACATATTTTTCAGCATCCACTCACCTGCCTCTGTCGGCACTTCCGCATATTTTTTAATTCCGGTTATTCGGTAAAGATTAAATAATCCCGGAGTACCGTCTGTGACTGTAGCGAATACTATATAATCTCCGATATAATCCCCATGAACCGCATTAACCATTCCGTTTAATTTTGGATTATTATTTATTTGCAAACTACACCACCAATTGCCGGCTCGTTCGGCAGCATTCAAATAATTCTTATTTTTTGTAATCTTATATGCATCGACTAAAGCGTTAATGATTTGACCTGTGTGCCATGCAGGCTCGTAGGGATGCCACTTCCCTTCAACCATATTATAATCACATCTTGATTTTCCCTTATCATCTAAAAGAATATTAACGGAATAATTTGCGCATTCATTTATCCCTTGAATAATTTTCGCGCGCAATGAATCCTGCGTTTGGGCAATTGATATTCTTGTAAAACAAAAAAAGGAAGCAATTGAAACAAAAAACATTTTCAAGAAGAAACTTTTAATTCTAATCATTTTTACACCAATATTTTTTATTAGTTAGTTGTCCTATGCAAAAACATTCCTTTGGAATAATGAAATAATAAGAAATACCATTCAATCCCATTATCCCATTCCTCCATCATTCCATTATTCCACTCCTCCA
>JAJYSI010000411.1 GCA_021793635.1 Bacteroidota bacterium | reverse complement strand
ATAGTGGATAGGTCAACCTCCATCTTTTTATTGATGGTTTTTTATTTTTCTAAAACAAAAATCACGGTTTTAATTAACTTTGTGATTAAGGTTAATAATTCTACTAATCCTATAATGAATATTGAAGAAATTATAAATGTAGTGTGCTCTAAAGAAAATAGTGCGTTTTTTTACACTCCACCAATTTATGATGATTCTTTTTCATACATATTTGATGAACCGGTTAAAATACTTTCAGCGAAAACAAAAATTGAATTACAAAATAATCTTAAAATAGTGGATGTGGAAATAGGTCATGGTCGGTTTGGGTACAGCTTAATAAAATATGAGGCAGGTTATTTACTTGAAAATAAGCTAAAAAAACTTTTCCGAACAGAAGAGGAAATATTTAAAACTGTTCTATTCAACTACGTTACAAAGATAAATTCTAAAGATATTAATCCCAATTTTAGTTTAGACAGTTCAGGTTATTCTATAGCCGATTTCAAGTTGAATATTTCAGAGAAGCAATTTGTCCGGGATGTAAATAGAATCAAAAAATATATTGAAGAAGGAGATACTTATCAGGTTAACTATTCGGTAAGAGGAAAATTTCAATTTACTGGTGATTATTCCGCATTTCTCAAAAATTTAATATTCAATCAGTCGGCAAAGTATACTGCTATTATTAATTGCG
Source organism: Bacteroidota bacterium (assembly GCA_021793635.1). Next base: position 2,968 of record JAJYSI010000411.1, on the reverse strand, counting down.
GAGGAAAAATAATTATTTCGCTATCGCCGGAACTGTTTTTCTCTATCGATAAAAACAGAAACATTATCGCAAAGCCGATGAAAGGAACAATCAATAGAGGTAAGAATATAGATGATGATCGACGTAACTATGAATTGTTAAAGATTAGCGAAAAGGATCATGCAGAAAACACGATGATTGTTGATTTAATAAGAAATGACCTTGGAAAGATCACTGAATATGGAAGTGTAATTACAGAAAACGTTTTTGAAATTGAAAAATATGAAAGTGTATTTCAGATGGTTTCTGGAGTGAAAGGAATTTTAAGAAAAGAGATCAACTTGAGTGATGTAATAAAAAATTTGTTTCCTTGCGGCTCTATTACCGGCACTCCTAAAATCAGAACAATGGAAATAATAAACGAACTAGAAACAGAAAAAAGAGGAATCTACACCGGAAGCATAGGCTTGTTACTTGGTGACAAAGCTGTTTTCAATGTGGCAATAAGAACAATTGAAATTGACAAAGATATGGGGCACGGCGTCATCGGTCTTGGAAGTGGAATTGTCTGGGACAGCATTCCTAAAGAGGAATATAAAGAAACTCTTTTGAAAGGTAATTTCCTTTCCAAATCGAAAAAATATTTTGAAATATTTGAAACGTGCAAGGTTGAGCGCCGAAAGATATTTCTTTTTGATCAACACATGAATAGGCTAAAACAAGCTGCTGATTATTTCTTGTTCTGTTTCAATGAAGAATGTGTTAGAAATAAAATTCAAGAAGTAATAAGTAAACTTGATGTCAATCTAATTAATAGACTAAAATTTTCCTTAAATAAATTCGGCGATATAAAGATTAAAATAAATGATTTTCCAGCGACTCCAACAAAAGTGCGAATTATGATTTCTGGTAAAACAATTGATTCTACTAATGGCTTTCAGTACTTTAAGACAACGAACCGCCAGCTTTATAATACCGAATTTGAATACTTCAATGCACGAGAATTTTTTGATGTCATTTTCTTAAATGAAGCTGGATACATTACTGAAGGCTCTATTTCAAACATATTTTTAAGAAAAAACGAAAAGTGGTTTACGCCTCACACAGACTGTGGAATCTTATCCGGTGTGTTTAGGGAGTATTTTATTCCCGAGATACAATATATGATAGAATGCAAACTGACGATTGCAGATTTAAGATCGGCTGATGAAGTTATTTTGACGAATTCACTAAGAGGTGCTGTCAATGTTGATGAAGTCTATTTAGAAGACGGTGAATTAGTCAAGATATTTTAATCCAAGAATTCCTCGATGCTTGCATCGGTCCATATGATATCATTTACACATGGACACCGAACATATTCACAAACGTCACAATGTCAACCTGTTGATATACCACATCGTTTGTCCAGCAAAGTACCGCAGAAAGGTTTTCACTGAAGGGGTGTCGGAAACCTTGAAGCAGGTCTGTCACGAACACCGTCAAAATCATCAAAAGCATCACTGCCAGAGAAGTATTCAGACAACACCCCGAAGTGAAAACATTTCTGCGGGGAGAGGTAATCTCTGGACCATGGGATACTATGTGAACACGGTCGGACAGTACGGCAATCTGCAAATGATTTCAAGCTATGTCAAAAATCAAGGAATCAAAAACTATGAACAGCTTCATCACCAACAACCGACATTATTCACCACGCTTAGCTAAACCACTTACATACCCCCGTATGCTTGCATCGGGGTAGTTGATTTATAGTGCGCTTGTGAAGTCAGAGCCGGCATCAATCCACTATCTATGATGTTTAATAACTTTTGCCTTCTATCATATGCATGAGCAGAAAGTCCCAGTTTTGTCATCGCCATTTTGAGGAGTTCGGAACTTGCAGCATCAAGCACGCAATACTGACGTACTTCCCGTGTGCCCATATCACCGTTATTAAATCCTTAAATCGCCGGGATTGAATGTGTCTTGCGTGAATGACCCGCTCTCTGATTTCTTCGGATGTCTCACCTTTTGCTTCAATAGAAAAGGGCGAATTTCATTCGCCCTTTTCTATTTTAAAATATTTTATTAATTCTCTTTGCGGAAAATTCCAAGATAATCTGTAAATAGCTTATGTACAAACTGTATATTATTTACTCTAAACTTTGCGTTTCCACTTTTGGATAATTCTTATATTTATTTAATAAAAGTATTATTGCAATTAATGAAATAGTAACGCTTATTATTCCAAAGCTATATGTGATATATTCACCAATGATTTTACTTGTAAGAACTAAATCAGAATGATTGTAAAATATTCCTATATAATTATCCACAATATCATAAAGAGGTCTCAAACAAAAGATTAAAAAAGTCAAACCAAGCAGAAAGGAATTTTTAATTTTATATCTGGTTAAAATGTAATAACCAATTATAATTGATATGAAATCAAGAATATAAGGCGAAATGAGAATTATCAGAGAATTCATATTTACATCAAGTCCACCTTGAACATCGACATATGCAAATCCAAAACTACCTTCCCAAAAATGTGCAAATAATCGATAATCAGTTATTTTGGACCCGACAATAATACAACCTAATATGTGACTCAATTCGTGAATTGGAGCATAAAATAAATACCAGATTAGTGGAAGTATTATTATGTTGAAATAAATCTCTTTACTAATCCAATTGCTTCTTAAATAAATAACAAGTAGAGGAAGATTTATTAATGCAAGAATTTCAGTTATTCTGCAAAATGCATTCAATTATAATATCCTTTACAGAATTCTAACATCATTACCATAAATTATTACCGCACATAACGGACTTGCCGCTAACCCGCCGCCCCGAACAGAAGGCTTGATTAAAACGACTACGCCAAAAATTATTAAAAACTTATTTAGCAAAAACACCTTTAACAAAAAACTCGTTTTGTTTAACAACCCTTAAAACTCAATACTGCCGCATCGAAGAGGCAGTCGGTGTTGAGCGGCTGGTTATA
>JAJYSI010000410.1 GCA_021793635.1 Bacteroidota bacterium | reverse complement strand
CTGGGTTCAGAACGTCGTGAGACAGTTCGGTCCCTATCCTATGCGGGCGCAGGATACTTGAGAAGGGTCGCTTCTAGTACGAGAGGACCGAAGTGAACGCACCTCTAGTGCACCAATTATCGCGCCAGCGGTATCGTTGGGTAGCTATGTGCGGTTGTGATAAGCGCTGAAAGCATCTAAGCGCGAAGCACGCTTCAAGATAAGGTATCCCTTACGTAAGTAACTCAAGATTCCTCGGAGATGACGAGGTTGATAGGCTGCAGGTGCAAGTTCCGTGAGGAATTCAGCCAAGCAGTACTAATAAGTCGCGAGGCCTACCCATTAAATTTTTATACACAGTTTGTGAACGGTCTAGTTTACAAGGCTCACTCTTTCTTTCTTTCATTTTTATTTTTTTTAGAGTTTAAATTTTGGTGGTTATAGCCTGGGTGTTACACCTCTTCCCATTCCGAACAGAGAAGTTAAGCCCCAGCACGCCGATGGTACTGCATGCGCAGGTGTGTGGGAGAGTAGGTAGCTGCCAAATTTTTATTTGAAAACCCCGTCAATTTTTGACGGGGTTTTTTATTTTAAAAATTTTAGGATAATATAATATTGAAAAAAATCCTTCCGTTTGAGCTTAGCATTAAAGAAGTCATAAAGAAAATGAATTAAGTGGTATTCATGTTACAAGCCCCAGACAGCCGACCATTTGAGCTTGGTTAAGAATATTCAGTTAAGTAGTTTATTTAAGAAGATTGAACTATATTTCATTGGTTTGATTCAGTCAGAATAAAATTATGTAAAGAATGGAACCATATTTTCCGATAATGAATTGTATTATTGCATAACACGAAAAGTTTTTTTTATAAATTGATGCTCAAGTTTTTTTTACAGTTAAAATACATTTCTAAGCAAAGCAATTGACCATAGAATTCTATTTACTTCCTGCCGTACTTTTAATATTATTCCTTTATCTTCAAATACAAAAGAAAAGGAATAATAAATCTGCGAACATTTCCATCGGAATGGATAAGATAAGGGAACTGTTAAATATCATTCTTCAAAATGCTAATGATATTTTTCTCTTATTGGATGAAGAGAGAAATATTATTGATGTCAATGAAGCTGCTGTTAAAACCTATGGATATACACGTGAAGAATTTATAAAGCTTAAAGCCGAAGACTTAAGACCACCGGAGAATAGAGCTAGCCTTAGGGAGTTTATGAGAAAACTCGAAACGGGAAAAAGAATTTTCGTAAGTACTATCCATGTTAGGAAGAACGGAGAATTATTCCCTGTAGAAATTGGAAATACATATGTAACTATCGGCTCAAAGAAATTTATTCATTCAATAATAAGGGAGACAACCGACCGGCAAAAATTTGAAAAGAATCTTTTAAAGCTAAATAGAGTATATGCCGTATTAAGCAATATAAATCAGTTAATTGTTAGAGAAAAAGATAAACAGAAAGTTATAGATGGCGCTTGCAGAATTGCCGTTAACGACGGTCATTATTCTATGGCTTGGATCAGTTTGTTTGACGATAAAACAAACAAAGTTAAAATGCTTTCCAGTTTTGGATGCGATGATGATTATTCTTCTTTCATTTTAAATTTAGTGGAGGACATAAAAGCCTATCCCGGACCATTAGGAATTTGTTTCCGAGAAGGGAGACATATTGTAAGCAATAATTTTGAATCGGATTTTAAGTCACTTGAGGAAGCAAAAATAGCATCGAATAATAAAATTTATTCGGTTGCTTCTTTCCCACTTAAAGTAAGCGGTTTTACAAAGGGTATATTCACCTTGTATGCCAATGAAAAAGATTTTTTCAACGAAGATGAAGTGAAGCTGCTTGATGAAATGACTTCTGACATTTCTTTTGCAATTGAATCAATCGAAAATGAAGATCGGAGAAATGAAGCTGAAGAAGCTCTTAAGATGAGCGAAGAAAGAATGAGGGTTATTGTTGAAGGAACACCCAATCTTTTCTTTTATATCCAGGATGCCAGCGCCAATTTACTTTATGTTTCTCCTACGGTTGAACTTATTACGGGATATTCTGTCGATCAATGGCTTGAGAGGAAGGATTGGTTTATTACTGATTCTGAAATCAATAATTATGCAAAACGTAAAACTCATTCTCATTTGAATGGAGAATACTCCAACGACATTATCAACCTCGAAATATATCATAAAGAAGGACATAAGCTTATTCTGGAAGCTTACGAAAGTCCGATTTTTAAAGATGGAAAAGTTGTCGGCATTCAAGGCGTTGCGCATGATGTTACCGAAAGGAAATATGCTGAAGAAGCATTGAAAGAGAGCGAACTACGTTTCCGGAGTTTATTTGAAAATTCAATAGTTGGATTTTACAGAACTACCCCGGAAGGAAAAATTCTTATGGTAAATCCCGCAATAATTGAAATGCTTGGTTATAGTTCCTTCAAAGAATTAGCTGATAGAAATTTAGATGAAGAGGGATATGAGCCGTCATACCAGCGCTCCAAATTTGTGGAAAAAATAGAAAAGGACGGCGTAGTAGCAGGATTCGAATCCGTTTGGATTAGGAAAGACGGAGTTCCTATTTACATACGTGAAAATGCAAAAGCTATCCAGGATGAATCCGGAAAAACCATTTATTACGATGGATTGGTTGAAAACATAACTGAGCGGAGAAAAGCTGAAGATGAAATTCGGAAACTGTATTCGGCAACTGAGCAGAGCCCGGTATCGATCATAATTACAAATATTTTTGGAGATATTGAATATGCAAATACCCGGTTTACGGAAATAACAGGTTATACGCTTGGTGAAGTAAAAGGGAAGAATCCAAGAATGCTTCGGTCAGGATTGAAGACAGAAGAAGAATACAAGGAGATGTGGAATAAAATTATAAACGGTGGAAAATGGAGCGGTGAATTCTACAATAAGAAAAAAGATGGAACATATTTCTGGGCGTCTGCTTCAATTTCAAGCATCAAAAATAAGGAAGGAAAGATTACCCATTTTATTGGAGTTGAAGAAGATATTACTGATAAGAAAAGAATTCTTGAAGAATTAGTTATTGCAAAAGAAAAAGCCGAAGAGATGAGCCGGTTGAAGTCAAACTTTCTAGCAAACATGAGTCATGAACTTAGAACTCCCTTAATAGGTATTTTGGGATTTTCCGATATTCTTTACGATGAATTGAAAGAGCCTGCTTATAAAGAGATGGTCAAATCCATAAATAATGGCGGCAACAGGCTGTTAAAAACATTAAATATGGTACTTGATTTATCACGGATAGAATCCAGTAAGCTCGAATTAAATTTAAGAGATTTGAATTTGAATTCCTTTGTTAAAGAATCCATCAAGATTTTTGAAGGCGCGGCACAAAAGAAAAACTTATATTTTAGATTAATTGAAAATAAAGCAGATATTATTACCAAAGCTGATGAGGATTTACTGAATCAGGTGTTAAATAATTTAATTAATAATGCGATTAAATTTACAAGTAATGGCGGGGTCACGATCCAATTAGACTGCGAATCCGCCGATAGTAAAAGGTGGTCGTTGATTAAGGTAACCGATTCCGGGATCGGAATACCAAAGGATTCTCTGGAACTAATTTTTGAAGAGTTTAGACAAGTTAGCGAAGGTTTGAACCGCGCTTTTGAAGGA
>JAJYSI010000409.1 GCA_021793635.1 Bacteroidota bacterium | reverse complement strand
CAAAATAACACTGTCGAAAGAACAACGCTTTATTCATTAGGACCAATTTCGGATCTCAAAATAAAAAGGAACAATGGTGATTTTGCTTCGATTTATGCGGTATTTATTAATAACGGCAGCTTAGGGTTAAGTATAATCGAATATCACAACTACCGGTATACCTATACTAATTACCAAAATTTAGCTTACTATGTTAAGTCTGCAAACATTTCGTTAGCCAAAGATATTAGCTTAGTTTATTTGCAGGTTAAAGATGATATTATTTCGTTAAATAAAGCTATCTTCCAAAGTGAAAATATTTCTTCACAAAAGAAAATCTCTATACATGTTTCAAACTTATTATCGACTGCTATGTTAACATCTGATTTCTTAAACAAAGATGAGGATGAGACTCTTTGCCTCATAAAAGCAGATAGTAATTCTTCAATAATATTCTCGACCAATAGATTTACTAATATTTTTAAAGCTAAAAAGTTGAATGAAGATTTTTCGGCAAATAAAGCAGATGATTTTTATTTCGGAGAAATTAGGAGTAAAGGGCTCAAGAAGCTTTTTTTTTATAGCGCCATAAATAAAGGTATAAATAAGGTTGAATTTATCCGAGGCGGAAAAGAAATTGTTGTTTCTAAAATTGCTGACGCAGATTATCTTCAGAGCTATTTTATAAGAAATATGAGCTATAGAAAAATACAAGTTGTTTATACTGACAAAAAAAATAATTGTATAACTATTAAACAGCTGTTATGATCAAATATTTTGTAATATCTTTTCTTGCTATGACAATTTTTTCTTCAATAGAAGCTCAGCAATTGAACGTATCACAGCTTGATTCACTTTATAATCTTGTAGTAATGACCAGGAGCCCTAATTTGTTGGGGAACAAACAACGTTTGCTTTCAATGGATACAACACATATAAAATGTGGCTTTGGATTAATAAGCGAAGTGAAAACGCATTTAAGATTATTTAGTAAGCAACAGCAAGCGATACTTCAAAAGTTGCTTGATCGACCGCCTTCGGATACAAGCTTTGTTACACCTAACGGATTTTTTAGGGTTCACTTTACAAAATCAGAATTTCCGAATTATATTCCACCACAAATAAGAGATACACTTGAATCGGTTTATGTCCAAAAGTATGAAGAAATATATTTGGATTCGCTTTCTATAGCATTGGATTCTGCTTATAACTTTGAAGTAAACTATCTTGGCTATCCGCCACCGCCTTCGGATAATGGCGCAGGTGGAGATAATAAATATGATATATATATTTCTTATTTAGGCAATGAGTATGGAGAAACAGATCCGGATTCATTAATCCCCGGGACAAATCAACGATACACCTCTTATATGATGATTAATAATGACTATACAGGTTTTCCTACTCAAGGAATTGATGCTGCGCGTGTTACTGTTGCTCACGAATTTCATCACAGCATTCAAGCCGGAGACTATATATTTCGTTATGATAGCGACGCTTTCTTTTACGAGCTTACCTCCACTTCGATGGAACATTTTGTTTATCCATCTATAAAAGATTACTATCAATATTTACCGAGCTATTTCAATAATACTGAAAACAGCTTCTCCAATAATGGAGGTAACCAGGAATATGCATTAGCCATATGGAATATTTTTCAAAAGGACCGCTTTGGATATGGAATAATCAAAAGTGAGTGGGAGCTTATGCCCCAAATGCGAGCTATGAATGCCATAAATACAGGCATTCAAAATTATGGCTCATCTTTTGGCGGTGAACTTAACAAATTCGGTGTCTGGATGTATTTCACTAATTATAGAGCAATTCCAGGAGAATATTTCAAGGATGCATCCGGATATCCGCTTGTAAGGCCAGTAGCTACGCTAGATTATTCCGCAACATCATTTCCACTGAAATTGAGCACAAGTCCATCATCTAACAGTTTTATAACAATTGTAAACCGTACAAATGTGGACACGCTTGTAACAATTGTCACCAATTCGGATGTTCAAAATGCGATTGATAGTATTTCAGCGGTTTATCCATTTCAGTTTGGACTTTACAGTCAACCGGTTGACGGAGCAATTAAGTTAACTAATAATTACTATTCAACTTTTTCTGCAGATAAAAATTCGTTCTGGCTTACTGCAGAAATACTCAACGGAGATACAATTCAAGAGGGGCAATCCTTAGCAGCACCTGTAAATTTTGCTTTTCCCTCTCCATTTAATTATAACAAAAACAGCTCTATCTATATCCCGGTTACCCCAGATCAAACTATCGAAGTGAATCTCTATGTTTATTCTGTATCAATGAATTTAGTATATTCTACAAATCAAGCAATAATCAATTATTACGGTCAGAAAGTAATAAGGTGGAATGGTAGAAAAGCTGATAATGAAAAACTTCCGTCCGGAGTTTATTTATATGTAACTAAATGTGGCAATAACATTTCCAAAGGGAAGTTGGTGATATTTAATGAATAATTATTTTCTTCATGTAAAAAACATCTCAAAATTTTTTGGTCGAAGGCTTATCTTCAAAGACATGACTTTTGAAATTAATAACAACGGCATTATTGGCATTTCCGGCGACAATGGTTCTGGAAAGTCAACTCTTGTTAAAATCATTGCAGGAATCACTTCCCCCTCTTCTGGGGAAATTTTACATCAAGACCAGGGAAAGGAAATTATTCCCGAAAAACTTCACAATTATATCGGTTTTGTCTCTCCTTATTTGGTTTTGTATGAAGAATTTTCAGCTTACGAAAATCTTTCGTTTTTCTCAAATATTAGAGGTATTAAACTAAATATAGAACGAGCAGATTTTCTTCTTGAAAAATTGCTTCTGTTTAAGCGCAAAGATGACCTTGTGAAAACGTATTCATCAGGAATGAAACAGCGACTTAAATTCATTTTTGCTCTGATTCACAATCCAAGTCTGATAATTTTGGATGAACCAACTTCAAATCTTGATTCAGGCGGCAAAGACACGGTATATCAACTTGTAGAGAATGAAAGTAAATCAAATATTATAATTATTGCCTCAAACGAACAATCTGATTTGAATTTATGTCAAAGGGAAATCAAATTAGAAGATTTTAAACTGTCGTGAGCGGCATAATAATTGTTCTATTATAAATGAAATCGAAAAATTCAGTATCTTTTTGACTTAATAGTCAACTTTTGGCAATTAAAATTTCTCTAGTGTTGGAACAGAAATAAAATAAGTCGATTTTAGCAAAATTACTGATAAGAAAAATATAATTCTTCTTTTCAAAATTGAGAATTAAATGAACGCTAAAGCTTACGCTTTATATTTGAAGGATTTTCGTTCGGAAATTAGAACCCGGTATGCGGTAAATTCACTTGCAATGTTTGTGCTTGTAGCAACTAGTGTTATATTATTTTCTATTGGGAACGAAACCATCACTCAGAGCTTGACCGCCGGATTATTCTGGGTTGTGATTTTTTTTTCTGCAATGTCGGGACTTTCGAGAGCTTTTGTTTCAGAAGAAGAAAGAGGAACAAGTTTAACTTTGCAGTTAATTGCCGCTCCGTCTACCATTTTTTCCGGTAAGTTGTTATTTAATATTGTCTTAGTTTTTTGCATGAACATCGTAATAACGCTCCTATATTCAGCACTTTTTGATGGTTTTGTGATAAAAAATTTAGCGTAGATCG
>JAJYSI010000408.1 GCA_021793635.1 Bacteroidota bacterium | reverse complement strand
TCAGGTTGCTCAAGCGCCGGCAACAATTCTAATTGAAGGTGAATCCGGAACCGGTAAAATGCTGTTTGCTCGTGCGGTGCATTATTTAAGCAGCCGCGCCGATAATTCATTTATCGAAATAAATTGCGGAGCTATTCCGCACGACTTGCTGGAGAGCGAACTCTTCGGGCATGAGCGCGGTGCATTTACCGGCGCAGTAAACATGAAAAAAGGAAAGTTCGAGCTTGCAAGCGGAGGGACTTTATTTCTTGATGAAATCGGCGAGCTGCCGCATGATTTGCAGGTAAAGCTGCTTCACGTTCTGGAAAATCAAAAATTTACCCGCGTAGGCGGAACCCAGTTTATTACTACCAACTCAAGGATTGTTGCGGCTACAAATAAAAATTTGAAGAGTGAAGTTGAAAAGGGAAATTTCAGACAGGACTTGTATTACCGGCTTCACGTTGTTTATTTGCGCATTCCTCCTTTAAGGGAAAGGAAGGAAGATATTCCACTGCTTATTGAACACTTCCTAAAAAAATATTCCGGCTTAAATAAGAATGAAAACTTGGTTGTTGTAGAAAAGGCGAGAAAGATTTTGCAAAGCTATGATTGGAACGGCAACATACGCGAGCTGGAAAATATAATGCAGCAGTCGATTATTTTTTCTAAAGACGGAAGAATTACTCCGGAAAATTTGCCCGAAGAAGTTACCGCAGCTTACAAAGAAGAAAATATCGAGGAAGAATATATTCCGTCTACCAAAGATGATCTGCAAGAAGAAAAACGAAAAAGAACCGACAAAATATTAAATGAACTCGAAAATAAATTCATAATCAAGCTGCTAAACTCAACAGAAGGGAATGTCACTAAAGCATCAGAAATGAGTGGCTACGACCGGCGTCAAATTCAAAACCTGCTAAGCAAGCACAACATCGATGCGGAAAAATTTAGGAAGTAAAAAATATTAAACAGATCTTTTTATCCTTATACTTTATTATCCTTAATCAGCCGTTAAATAATTTTTTTATTATTTCTTGTATTAATCCCCTTAAATTGTTCTTTGTTTGGATATCCAAGTTGTATTTTTATTTCATTGGTCTGTAAGTCATCAAATATATTATCAAGCATTATAACGACAGAATGACACGGAATGGATGAAACCGGAGTCCAAAACCAGCCGCCATATATTTTTTCTGAATCCAATGTTACTATAAATGGAAGTCCATAAACCCCAACAACTTTATCATAAGCAGGCGATTGAACGATTCTTTTTTTAAGAGAATCTGATGAATAAGATAAAGTTATTTCATGATTATTAGTGTCGTATGAAATTATCTGATTGCAAGATATTATTGGTTCACCAATTAATTCCGCATCTTTTAAATTAATATCCTGGTAAGTTAAATCTGAATTAATATCAAATTTGGTTGCATATATGCAAAGTCCTTCATTTGTAAAATTAGATTTTTGATTAGAAGAAGAGTTTAACTCTGAACTCATAATATTATTATTGGTGCATGCAAAGGAAAGGAGTGTGGAAATAATAATGAGCCACGATAATTTTTCCCCTAAGAAATGTCTGTGTGGTCTCTTTTGGAGAAATCTTCCCAAAATATAATTTTCCATTTTTGTCATCTTAGAATTTTCCTTATTTCAATAAAATTAATTTTTTTGTCTGCAAAAAATCCCCTGCCTTCAAAGAATAAAAATAAACACCACTTGAAAAATTGCTTCCATCGAATTCTACTTCAAAAGTACCCGCAGGTTTTTTTTCATTAACAAGAGTTGCAACCTCTCTTCCGAGAAGGTCATAAACTTTTATTGAAACCTGATTGCCAGCTGCCAACTGGTAACTTATAACAGTGCTTGGATTAAATGGATTGGGATAATTCTGAAAAAGATTGTACTCTTTAGGAAATGTATTAGGTTTTACAGATGTTATTTTGTCCAGCGAAACCTCCACAGGATTAACAATAAGAGAAGAGATTAGATCAATTTGAATTGTCTGAGAATATTCTGCCGTCGGAATTCCTACCTGGCTGACCCTTAATGTATATTTGCCTTGTTTTAATGAAGGGAGAAAATAGCTTCCATTATGTTGTGAAACATTTGCAGCAATAACTTTTCCTGTTTCATCTACCGCCGAAACCAATGCCCCGCTAATCGGACTATCTTCGTAAATAACATTTCCCGATATTTCTCCTCCAAACAAATTCATTTTCTTAAGAGTTATATCAACCGCAGTATTTGCATTACCATCAAGCGTAATCATAGCTGCTTTTTCCCATTCAAAAGATTTTCCATTGAAAGTGCTTAGGTAGTCATCTTTATAAAACAGAAGAAGGTATGAACCATTCTTTATATTTCTAAGAGCGTATTCACCATAATTATTCGTTTTTTGTGATACCGTGCTTTTATTAATTGATGAAGAAATACCAGCTTGCTTCGGGTTGGAATTTGTTACGGAGATAGCGATAACTTCGGCATCCGGTATTGGCAATACTGTTTCTTCATCCAAAACGTTCCCGGAAATATTATTCGTCCCTTCATCGGCAGTTTCCAAAGCGAAATCAATTCCTGCCGCGTTAAGATGATCTGATGTAATGCTTACAGGATTGGCTTCAAATATATTGTGAACCTGATTGTAATACGTATCCTTATAACCATCTTTATATGCAAAAATGTAATAATCCCCCTCAAATACTCTAACGGAATAATTACCCTCTGCGTCGGTTACAATAACAGCAGAATCTGCCAAAGGCAAAGAAGTCAAAGAAATACTAACGCCTCCAAGCTGCTGGTAAGTCCGGGCGTCTATAATTTTTCCGCTTATTGTACCGGGGGAAAGAACCGGATGCGTAAAATTTATATCCGTTAAATTCTCACTAACTTTAAGAATATCTGCATCCTCAAACTTTCCGGCTGCATTATAATAAGTATTCCGGCAAGCCCATGCCTGAGGATAGCTTTCTGCTTTATAAGTTGCTTTTGATCTTACATAGTATGAACCCTGCGGCAGGGTAATTTCATAATTGCCTTCAGGATACTTTGGGAATGTAAAATAATTATGTTCGCTGTTTCCATCTATATTGAAGAAAGCTATTTCTCCAACATTAACAGGTTCGCCATTTTGAAAAAGCGCTTTGCCGGATATTTTATACAACTGCGGAAGTTCCGAACTTGTCTTGAGAATAACGGTATCCCCGCTTAAACTATCTCCGGTAAAAATGGATACTTGCTTAAAAGTTGAAATATAATCCGGATGCATAAAATAGACCACAACATATAAATGATTTGCTGCTGAGTTTGTATCGTAGATAATCTCATTGAATGAAAGCAAGAATCTTCCATCAGTATTTGAAAAAACAGAAGCTGCGCCTGCGGCGCTTACGGTAACGTTTTCAACAGGCTGGTTATTCGAGTTTGCTACTATTCCCGAATAATACGCAACTGTCTGTGCGTTTGCCGCAGCAGGGGAAATTAAAAACAACAAGAGAGAAACAAAAAGCTTTATGTTTAAAGTTTTCATATATCCTCCTAAAAATTTAGGCTCTAATAATTTACATTATGTTTTTCTTTTTCAACAAAATATTTTTTTCCTTTTCATTTCAACAGAACAAATTTTTTTGTATTAGTAAACGCGCCTGCTTGTATTCTATAGAAATAAATTCCTGAAGAAAGCCCGCT
>JAJYSI010000407.1 GCA_021793635.1 Bacteroidota bacterium | reverse complement strand
TTTCAGCTTAAATAATAATTCAGACTTTAGTTATAATGTGCAATACGGAGTTACTGATACTATAAAAGCAAAGACAATTCTTGATGACAATATTTCAATAGAATATAATCTTAGCCTTATTGATGCAAACACTGGAAAGACAATAGGCAGCTTTGAGGGGGTTACCTTTGATAAAAGCAATGTTCCTTATTTGGTAAACCAATCTTACCAGATTTCAACAAAGGGAATGGGAAACAAACAGGTAATACTGAAACTTGCTGCAAATGTTATCGATCCGACTAACGTATTATCTCCGAATTATTATCTGACTTCCAGCTATTAAGATGAACAGAATGCAATACAAAAGACCGGAATAAAGGAAGTAAGTTATGAAGGAGAAAATGCTATTAAGTCCTACTCTCTTGAACAAAATTATCCCAATCCCTTCAACCCCTCAACAATAATCAATTACCAAATTCCAAATAACAATTATGTAATACTAAAAGTTTACGATATACTCGGCAATCTGGTTAAGACACTTGTTGACGGATTTAAAACTACAGGCAGTTATTCAGTTAATTTCAATGCAAGCAATCTTGCAAGCGGAATTTATTTCTACCAGCTAAAAGCGGGAAGATTTACTGCAACAAAAAAACTTATACTGCTTAAATAAAGCCCAAAAATTGCCGTCAGTTTTAACTGACGGATAAAAAATAAATAAGCATTGTGGCTTTAGCCGCATTTTTTATGAGGCTAAAGCCAAAGTGCATTCTTAATATTTTCTCCGTACGACGTCTAACGATACGAGCTTCATTCATAGCAGTCACTTCATATGTTATCGAATACCGCTAAATTATTTTTCCACATTTTGAGCACAACTTGACCTCTGACCTCAGATTCCTGATCTCTATCTTCATTTCCATTTTGTCTTCAATTTGGATAGAAATTCCCCCCAACCTCACGAATTCCTTTCCACCTTCGCTCCAGGTACGCTTCAACTGCGCTTTAACTAGTCTATTAATAGCATTATATTACACCATAAAATAAAAAAGGTAATGCTATGGCAATCAGAAAAAATAACGTCCTTGGTCAAACGAGTGGTAAACTTGGCAACACCGTTACCAGAATTCGCAACGGCAAAGAAGTAGTTTATGCCTTGCCTGATAAAGTTAAGGTTAGTAATTCAAAACAGGCAAAAGCTGCAAGAAATAAATTTGCTTTAACCGTCGGCTTTGCAAAGTTTATTAATTCTATCCAGGCTCTTTCAAGCGTTTGGAATAATGCTAATATTCCCGGTACTAATTCATTCCAAAAGCTTATTAAACAAAATCTTAAGCTTACCGGTGAAAATTACCTTACTCTAAAAAATATAATAACTCCTGCTGGTTTTGATATTAGCTTAGAAAAATTTTCTTTGCTGAATGATTCCGCCTCATTTTCACTAAGACTTTCAGAAAATATCTCACTTGAACTTAGGTCATCAAATTTTCATGTTCACGCAGTAATATATTTTCATGAACCCAGACTGAAAAAGGATAAACCTTTTGTGTTCTCTCATCTGTCAGTTGATGATCAAGTTGTCGTACCCAATACTACGGTTGATATCCGCTTAGAATTAAATACAATTCAGCAAAACTTATTTCTAAATTACAAGCAGTCCGTAATTTACATGGCAGTATTAACGCACTCAGACGGCACTAATAATCCCGTTTGGTCGAATACAGTTTCAGCGCAAATCAATTTGCCATGATTAGATTCCTCCTTAACCGAATTATTGGTTGGATTAAATCCCCACTTTTTACTCGGAATTCAATGTTTAGTTTCCTTGACTACATACCGCCCTTTCCATTATATTTGGGCTCAATTTTTATGACATATATAGCTAAAAACATTGAATCATTACAAAAAAACAATCCTTCCGGGTGGAATTAAAATAATATCGGAGAATATTCCTTATGTGAAGTCCTTTTCACTGGGGTTCTGGTTCAATGTTGGCTCACGCGACGAAAACCTTCAGAACAACGGAATAACTCATTTCATCGAACACATGCTTTTCAAAGGAACGCGCAGGCGTTCTGCTAAAAAAATTGCTACCGATATCGAGTCTTCCGGCGGATACCTAAACGCTTTTACTTCCAAAGAAAACACATGTTATTATGGTCGCGGTTTAAGCGAGCATCTCGAAAGAACTTTTGATGTTCTTGCAGATATGGTGCAGGAGCCAGCCTTCAAGCCGAATGAGATTAAAAAAGAATCGAGCGTAGTAATTGATGAGCTTCACGATATTGATGATAACCCTGAAGAACTAATCTTCGATAAGTTTGAAGAAATAATTTTTTCAGGTAATAGCTTAAGCCTTCCTATTATTGGGACAGAAAAGAATCTTAAAAAATTCTCGCAGCTTGATTTATTCAACTTCGTAAAAGAGAAATACGGATTTAATCGTTTTCTTATTGCTGCTTCCGGAAATGTTGAGCATGAAAAGCTTCTTAAGCTCGCGGATAAATATCTTAAAAAAGATCTAGGCTCTTCAAATATAAAAAGAAAAAATTATCCTCCGTCGGAAGTTCTTCCTAAAATAGAAATTATAGATAAAGAAATTCAGCAGGTCCATGCAATAATCGGAAGAGCCACATACGGATACAATAATGAGAAACGGACAATAGCAAATGTTCTTTCGCAGGTTCTTGGAGAAGGAAGCAGCTCGCGTTTGTTCCAGGCAGTAAGGGAAAGAAACGGAATTGCATACCAGATAAATTCTTTCTTGAATTCGTTCTTTGATGTTTCTACTTTCGGAGTTTACTTTTCTACAAATGAAAAGATGATGGATAAAGCAATGGGGATAGTATTAAAAGAGTTTAAGAAGCTGCGCGAGAATAAAATCTCCGAAAGGGAATTGAACAAAGCGAAAGAATCAATTAAAGGAAACTTGCTTCTAAGTCTTGAAGGCACTTCCAATAGGATGATTCGTATGGCGCAGTCTGAATTATATTTCAATAGAATTAAAACAACTGATGAGATTATTAAGAATATAGATACGGTTACGGTAAATGATATTCTGGAAGCGGCAAATGAACTGCTTGATGAAAATTCGTTTATCAAATTAATAATTAAATCAAAAAATTCATTATTAAAATCAGCAGCTTAGTTCTGTTAAACCGGAATAGCTGAGAAAAAAACGAGGTACAAAATGTTAATTGGTGTTCCAAAAGAAATTAAAGCCAATGAAAATAGAGTAGCATTGCTTCCTGTTGGAGCCGCTACTTTGGTTAAGAATGGGCATAAAGTAGTTGTAGAAACAAATGCCGGTGCAGGCAGCGGTTTTTCAGATGCAGATTATAAATCTGTAGGCGCTGAGATTGCCAAGACTCCCAATGAGATTTTCTCTTCTGCCGAAATGATTATGAAGGTGAAAGAGCCGATTGAACCGGAGTACAAACTAATTAAGTCCGGACAGATTCTCTTTACATATTTTCACTTTGCCGCAAGCAAAGTATTAACCGAAGCGATGATGAAGGCAAAAGGAATTTGCATCGCTTATGAAACTGTTCAGAAAGCTGACCGCTCTTTGCCTCTTCTTATTCCGATGAGCGAAGTTGCCGGAAGAATGGCTCCCCAGGAAGGTGCAAAGTATTTAGAGAAGGCAATGGGCGGCAGAGGAATTCTGCTCGGCGGTGTTCCCGGTACCGGTCCTGCTGAAGTT
>JAJYSI010000406.1 GCA_021793635.1 Bacteroidota bacterium | reverse complement strand
TCCGCTTCATGAAGCCCTGCCTGATTTTATGACTCATGCTTTACGAAATGGAATTCGTGAGTTTGAAAAGAAAATGAGAGGATACTATTCTGAAGAAGCTGTTATGCTTGCTGTGGAAAGTAGAACAAGCTCGCCGGTTAAAATTCCCCGTGAAAGTGAAAGCCTAATGCATCTTCAAATTAAAGGCTTATTCCCATCAGGAGAAGGCGCCGGTTATGCAGGCGGAATTGTTTCAGCCGCACTCGATGGCGAGAATTGTGCAAATGCCGTTGCCAAATATATTTCTTAATTTAGCATCAATCTTCAGAGATATCAACTCAACCTTCGAGGTTTTCTTGAACCTCGAAGTTATTCCGTTTAAAAATCATTAATGCACACTGTGGCGTCATAAAGACCAACGACAGTTTGTATATAATATTCATCAATAAATTATTTACATGTCGCTCCTCCGGAGCTTTATTCTTTTTCCATTCTTGTCTACTAATATGTCACCGCTCTGCGGTTCTGCAACTTTTTGCGTAGCCTGCTTCGTTTCCGAGTAGACAACAATTATGAACGCTAATAGTAATAACTCAAAGGTTATCAAAATCTCTGAAGTATGGAATAAACTCAAAGTTGCCTTTACGCTGTACAATTTATATTTGGCTTAGTGAATTGTGATTATCGAATTGCATAATAAATTATTACTTATGTTACACAAATCATTTCAAGTATAATGTAAGTGGAGTGTAAACCTTGGAGTTTCTCATTATATAATAATAACCCATTGCCTAACATCCGTTATTATATCAAAAAAGCCCCAGCGGGGCGAAACATCAGTAGAAATAATTCTCCACAAAAACACCTAAAAGCCCCAGAGGGGCGACACAATTTAAGATTATTGCAAAATCAAATTAACTCTTATATACGAACAAAAAATTATATCATTAAAAAACGGCAATTGAAAAGTTGACAAATCGGTTGAAAGGTATTCATTTAATTAAACAATATCTTTATTGCGATTTCTTCGAACTTTTACTTACTTTACTAGACTTATTAGGAATTTTCTTTGTACTCTTTTTCTTTAACGGCGCATTATCTTCAACCCCTTTTGAGAACAATAATTCCTTTAATGTAATTAATCGATACCCGGATTCATTCGATTTTCCTTTTATTAGATTCAGTGTCTCTAGCGCTATTCCTAATTCACTTCTAAAAGCATTGTCCTTACCTTTTTCCTTATTCTGTGATGACTTATGCTCTAATTTTGAATATCCGGTAGCTTCTTTTTGTTCCATCAAATCTTTAGAAATAAAAGAAAGAATGAAAATCCAGTTAACAATATTCTCAAACCGCTCTTTATTAAAGTAAATAATTTTATCAAATTCATTTAATAAAAGATAGGCAGAAACGTCCCGGTTATTTATCAGCTCCGAAAGAAAAATATTTTCTTTCCCCTTAACAAAAAGATCTTTGCTATGAATAAGATTATGTTTTGATAGCAATGCCTTTATTAATGAAGCTTCTTCAAATATCCTTTCCACACTTCGCCCGGCATCTTTGAAAATATCAATCAATATTTTTTGCAGTAACAATTCTTCAAACAATATCTCAGGTCTGATATTTATTTGGTAAAAGCTTAGACTGTGTTTCAAAATAATATAAGTGAAAAGAATTTCCTTCTCATTTGGAATCTTTGGATCTTTAAGAACTAAGTTTGCAAAAGGTGACTCTAATTGTTTGTCTGGTTTCTCTAACTCGATCATAAGCTTACATACGGATTTTATGCCCGTCAAATCCTTTTCAATCCCTCTTATTACTTCATCATTATCAATGCTAATGTTTTTCAATACTTTAATTTCATTCAGTACTTTATAAATCCTTTCTCGTACAAAATTTGTAACCTTTGCCTCTGAATCATCGACTTTAACATTTTCAAAACAAACTTGTGTAAGCTCATCGAATGTCTCTTTACAAAGAAGATAATTCAGGGAATCATGCAGGGGTGCAAGTTTCATTTCTTCTAACTTCTTTGAGACCGAATAAACGCCCTCTCCTTTGATCATTTGAAATAGTTTCGCATAATCCCCGTTAGCATCGTATATTTCATTAAAATTAATAAGGACTCTGTATTCATAGCCCGATAGCGAGAAGTAAATTCCGTGCTCATTAATTTCATAACCCGATAATAAATATTCCAATCCCGTTTTATGGTCTTTACATGAATAAAAATATGAATGCCCCGTATTAAGTTGTAAAGCTTCGGAGAGCTTCACTATTCTCTTGTTATCCGTATGCGTATTATTGTTTTTAATTACCGAATGATTTATCGTGCCGCTGCATTGCGCATAAGCATTGTTATATACGACAAGTGCTCTTTCACTCCCATCGCGGTTTGTAAATGCAAAAACATTTTCATTAATACCGCCGGTATCTACATTAAAATCATAAAATTCAAAGTTAGCAACCTGACTGAATAACGATCTTCTTTTCATTAACGGAAATATCTCTGCTTCATGTCGTCTAATTAAATTCTCATCTGAATACTCATCGTAATATGCACGCTTATATTCCATCCCGTATTTTTCCGAAAACCCCTCTACTTGACCGTGCGCAAACATTGGAAGCCCGGGAAGGGTTATCATTAATATTACAACGCCGAAATATTTATCTCCTTTTCCAAATTGATTAACAGCAGTTTCTTCATCGGGGTTGCTCATAAAGTTTACGTAACGTTTTAGAATTTCAGGATTAAAATCTAAAGTATTTTTTATCAGCTCCCGGTATTTATTATTTTCTTCCTTCATCAGCATGTGCATGAATGCGCTGTTGTATACGCGGTGCATCCCTAGTGTACGGACAAAATAACCTTCCATTAGCCAAAAAGCTTCCGCAAGCAACAGCGTGTTTGGCATCTCAGAATTAATACGGTCAACTACTTCACGCCAGAATTCCTCCGGCATTGCTTCATCAAAAGCGTGCCGTGTCATTCCATAATCGGAGCGCGACGGAATTGCGCCGCCGGTTCCGGGCTCCGGAAACCATAATCGTTGATAATGCTTTTTTGATAAAGTCATCGCTGCATCAAACCTTATGATCGGGAACTTCTTCGCAACATGAAGAATAGTTTGAATCAATGACTCTCTAACTTCAGGATTAAGCAGGTTAAGTTGTGCAGTGTCGTTCCAGGGCATGTGTGTCCCGTCGTTACCGTGATAAATGTATCTCACGGATCCTGTCATTATATCACGTCTTTGGAATACTACTGCGGCATCTTCCCGTGTATAATATCTATCTTCAATTCTTATCTCAACTCGGCTGTCGTCTGAAAGATTGGGACTGTAAAAAGTATAATTAGGAAATGGCGGCATATCAGTTTGAATAAAATACCCGGGCTTCTCAATAACCCACTTTGAATAGGCGCCCGTATGGTTCGGTACCATGTCGCTGGCTAATCTAATTCCTCGTTGTCCGGCACGATGTTTAAGATTTTCAAATGCTTCTTCTCCTCCAAGTTCGCTTGCAATTATATAATCAAATAATGAATATGCTGAGGGAGCCGCGTCTGGATTGCCCGTTAGTTGTTTTATTTTGCGCGATGCGCTGCTACGTTCCCAAATTCCTATTAACCAAAGTGCAGTAAAATTCCAATTTGCTAACTTATCTAATTCTTCATCCGGTATTTGATCCAATCTGTTAATCAGACGTCTATA
>JAJYSI010000011.1 GCA_021793635.1 Bacteroidota bacterium | reverse complement strand
TCCGATCTCTCTTTTTAGAATAATTATTATTGCTCTTCTTATAATTTATGTCGCATTTTTAATTTTTTTACGCGACTCAATTAAATTCGAAGGACCTTACGTCGCTAAGTCTTCTCCAGAAAATGATGAGAAAATTCCTGAGGAAACGCAGCAAGAATTTGATGAATCATTTAAAATCGTTTCTAAAAATCGCGATATTGAGATAATCACCGCCGATAATTATATACCTGAACACTCCCACTCAAAAATTACCTTAAAACCACCCGATCTAAAAGAAAGATTTGAAGAAATAGCCAACGAATCTTTGCCTGATGGCATAGGGCATGATGGTCAATTCACTTTTGTTCTTGAAAAAATACTGACGGTTATTAAGGAAGCTTTCCATGCAAATACCGCAATATTC
Source organism: Bacteroidota bacterium (assembly GCA_021793635.1). The sequence continues at coordinate 19,905 of JAJYSI010000011.1, read as the reverse complement.
TTTTGGTACAATAAGAAAAAGGAAAAGCTTTCGATTGAAAGATTTGTTTCTAATTCAAATGAAATTGAAAGAAGAAAATTTGATATTGAAGATGATATCTTAAGTAAAATAGTACAGCTAGGTGAGCCGGAATTATTAAGCGATATTTCACCTGCTGCCGAGGCTGATGTGATAAGATATTATACCTCTGCTCAAGGCATAAGGAGTTTTGTCGGCGTGCCATTATTTTACGATAAACAGCTTATTGCGATTATTGCTTTGGATTCAAAAATCGGAGATATGTTTGGAATCGAAACAATTTATGCTCTTGGCAGGTTTGTACGTGTTTTAACTATGATAATCACAATTTTTGAAGAAAAGCATTCCGATTCAATTTCACAGCAAAGGCTAAAAGGTTTGTTAAACCTTATTGCCCAAAATCAAAAATTTGAATCGGCTGAAGACTTAATTTCTTCGCTTCAAAATTCTATGAGCTTCTTGCTTCCGTGGGATGCATTTGCTTTTATTTTTTATCATCCGCTCTCACAAAAATTTAAAACGTTTAAGATCATAAATAATACTTCTTTGAAATATGTCGGCGAAAATTTGGATATAGAACTTAATGGAACCTTGGTAGGTAAATCAATTATTACCGGTATCCCCATTAAGATTGACGATACTTCCTCAGGAAATTTTATTCGTTTCTCTAAGGTTGAAAGTGTTAGTTTCGACGGTTCATTTCTTGCCATTCCAGTAGTCTATAATAGTCAAAATTACGGCGTTCTTTGTTTTGAAAGCTTAAAGAAAAATGTTTACACTAACCAGGATGTCCAATTTTTAAAAAGTGCCGTTAATATTTTTTCTTATATTATCTACTCATATTCAACTCAAACACTGCTCAAAAGTTTCCTGGCTCTGGATATTGAAACTAAGACTTTGAACGCAGAGACCTTTAAGGAAAGGCTGACTTCCGATCTTTACAAAGCATCACAATTAAAAATTCCTGGCGCCTTGGCGCTTATTAAAATAGATGATTTTCTTGAGCAAGAATCTTTATTTGATGGAAACCCTTTCCCAAGAGTCCTAGCCGCAGTATCCGAGACTATTAACGAAGAAATGACTCCCTTCAATCTTTTAGGAAGACTTAGCGAAAAAGTATTTGCAGTTTATTTCTTCAATGCTAGCACAAAAGATGTTTTCCTTTGGGCGGAAAAATTGAGAGTTAAAATTGCCAGGAAACCAATTGCCGTTGTTTCAAAACAGACTACTTATACTGTATCAATTGGAGTTGCCTCTGCCAATGGTAAAGTAAACGCTGATGAAATTATTTTTAACGCCGACCTTGCACTTCAAAAGGCACTAGAAAAGGGCGGGAATACAGTCCGAAATATCAACTAAATCATCTAAATTTCATTTTTCATTAAGCTGTAAATGTTTGAATGAATAATTTTTTCTTAATCATATTAGACGGCGTTGGTATTGGTGAGCTGCCGGATGCTAAAAAATATGGCGACGAAGGGAGCAATACTTTAGCCAACATTGCTGATGCTGTTGGCGGTCTTTACTTGCCCAATCTTGGAGGACTTGGATTAGGAAATATTCAAGACATTAAAGGCTTGATTAAAAATTCTAATCCATTAGCCTCTTTCGGAAAATTGAAAGAAATTTCTAATGGAAAAGATTCTACAACCGGTCATTGGGAGTTAGCTGGGCTCCATGTTACGGAAGATTTTTCATACTTTCCAAATGGTTTTCCGGAAAATATAATTAATAAGTTTTTACTTCTTACAGGTTGCAAAGGCATACTAGGAAATAAAGCCGCTTCGGGAACAGAAATAATTAAAGAACTCGGAGAGGAACATCTTAAAACCGCTTTCCCAATAGTATATACTTCTGCAGATTCAGTTTTTCAAATTGCCGCACATGAAGAAATTATCCCACTTGAAAAACTTTATGAAATTTGCAAAGTAACCCGGGAAAAAGTTTTGGAGCTACCCTTAAATGTCGGGCGTGTAATTGCGCGCCCTTTTGTGGGTGAAACTGGAAAATTTACGCGTACAACAAATCGCAAAGATTTTTCACTCCCCCCTCCTTCTGAAACTATTTTAGATATTCTCTCCCAAAATAATATTAATACAATTGCCATTGGCAAAGTAAACGACCTTTTTAATTATCGTGGAATTAAAATCCAGGAAATAACAAAATCTAATAGGGAAGGCTGTAACAAATTATTGGAATATTCGTCAAAAACTAATAATAGCTTTATTTTTGCTAATCTGGTTGACTTTGACGTCTACTTCGGGCATAGAAATGACCCAAAGGGGTTCGCCGATGCACTTAAAGAATTTGATCATTTTCTTCCTGAATTTTTGGAAAAGCTTGACGAATCAGATTCTCTAATTATTACTGCAGATCACGGAAATGATCCTACTACACCTAGCACAGATCATAGCCGTGAGTATGTCCCTGTGTTATATTTTGTGAAAAACCAAATAGGAATAAACTTAGGTATAAGAGAAACATTTTCTGATGTCGGAAAAACTATCGCAGATTTTTTTAAGGTGAATAATTTATTAAAAGGTAAAAGCTTTTTACGGTCAATATTGAATTAAGAATTTGTTGCTATTAAATTAAGGTTAAAAATATATTTATTAGAGAATAAATTATAAACTTTTAATCTTCATTTGATTTTTAACTTTTTTCAGCGAGGTAGATAAGTGAAAATAACGAAACAATTTACCAATCGTGAAAGCCAGTCCCTTGATAAATATTTGCAGGAGATTGGCAAAGTTGACCTGCTTACTCCAGACCAAGAAATTGAGTTGGCTATTAGAATAAAAAAGGGTGATCAACTTGCTCTTGAATTGCTGACAAAGGCAAACTTGCGTTTTGTTGTGAGCGTATCAAAACAGTATCAAAATCAGGGTTTATCCCTTGGTGATTTAATAAATGAAGGAAACCTGGGGCTGATTAAAGCGGCTAAAAGATTTGATGAAACTCGTGGCTTTAAGTTCATTTCTTATGCTGTATGGTGGATTAGGCAGTCAATTCTTCAAGCCCTTGCAGAACAATCGAGAATTGTCAGACTGCCGCTCAATAGAGTCGGTGCTCTGAATAAAATCGGTAAAGCATATAGCAATCTTGAGCAAGAATTTGAAAGAGAACCAACCGCTGTGGAACTGGCGACAGAACTCGAAATGGATGTTCTAGATGTTGCCGAAACCTTAAAAATTTCTAGCAGACATGTTTCTATGGATGCTCCTTTCACCCAAGGTGAAGAGAATAGTCTTTTGGATGTAATTGAGAATGATGAACTTCCTACACCCGATTATACTCTGATGATCGAATCGCTCAAATCCGAAATAAATCGCGCTCTTTCAACTTTATCCGAAAGAGAATCGGAAGTTATTAGACTTTATTTTGGATTAAACAAGGAACATTCTCTTACCCTTGAGGAAATTGGTGAAAAGTTTAATCTGACGCGCGAAAGAGTTAGGCAAATAAAAGAGAAAGCAATCCGTAGACTTAGACATGCTTCAAGAAGTAAAAATTTAAAATCATATCTTGGCTAAAAATAAATGAGAAAAATCCGTTACAGTTATCTATGCTTTTTTGGAATAACCAGCGTACTTTTAATTTCCGGTTGCGCCTCGACTACAAGCACTATGCGATACAACACATATAAAGAAAAAGCGGACAAAAACAATTCCACCGTAAAATTTAGCTCAGACAAAGAAAAAAATAATTTTTCAGATAAAGAACAAAATTTTGATACGACCGTAAACGACAGTGAAGTAGTTGAATCTGATACGGATGACATTCCTCCTAATGAAAAAAGCATTGACATAGCTTCTTTGATGAAAAAACTTAAATCAAAAGATGAGAAACTTACTACATATCAAGTTACTGGCAGAGAAAAGATGCTGATGGAGATAATAAAATATTTAGATACCCCATATAAATATGGCGGTAATACTGCTAATGGAATTGACTGCTCTGCATTTACACAAAAAATATATTCCAAAACATTTTCTATCGACTTGTTAAGAAGTGCTCACGAGCAATTTACAGAAGGCGATCCGGTCGATAATGTTGACGACCTTAAATTTGGTGACTTAGTTTTTTTTAACACGCGAAGGGGAATTAAACCGGGACACGTTGGGATTTATATTGGCGATCATCTATTTGCACACGCAAGTTCTAGAAATGGTGTAATTGTCTCTTCAATTGATGATACTTATTATGAAAAAAGATTTATGGGCGGCAGAAGAATTGAAAATCTTTTTAACCCAGCCAATGTTACTGGGAAAAATTAGAATACCCGAAATTTCTTTTAGTAATAATAATTTTTGCATATCTATTTCCACAACAATCAATGGTCAAAATGGTTATTCCTATCAAGTATTTTCTATGCAGTTATATTGTGTTTAGCTTATTTTTGATTTCTGAATGATATACCTTAGCAATCTATTTTGGTTTATAAATAATACATCGACAAAAAGAATTATGTTAAAATGAATTATGTTAAAATGAATTATGATCTAAAAAACAATGACGCTTATGCATCTTTAAAGATAAATGACTTTAAGTGGTTTGTCAGTGCTCGTTTTCTCCTGACCTTTGCAATCCAAATGCAATCAGTTATAGTAGGCTGGCAAATTTATGAGATTACACATGATGCACTTTCCTTAGGCTTAATCGGACTTTCCGAAGCGTTGCCGTTTCTTAGTATTTCTCTGTTTGCCGGTCACGTCGCAGAGGTAGTAACCAGAAAAAAAATTATACTTATTTCTAATATCGTTTATCTTTTATCTGCTTCTGCGCTTTTTCTGATCTCTACAAGGTTCCATATTATTCTTATTGAACAAGGTGTATTTCCAATTTATTTAATAATTATTGTTACTGGAGTGGCGCGCGGATTTATGTCTCCTGCTCAAGGGGCATTTGTTGCTCAGCTTGTACCGCGCGAATTATTTGGAAATGCCTCCACCTGGAACAGCCTAGCTTGGCAACTTGCCGACGTAACAGGGCCTGCCACGGGAGGATTACTTTATGGCTTTTCCGGTATAGGAAATGCATATTTAGTCGTTATTATAATGAGCGCAGCTGGTTTTTTATTGTTTGCCAAAGTACAAAACAAACAATTACCGGCTCGAGCCTCAAAAGAAACTATCCGGCAAAGTCTTTCTGCAGGTCTGAAATTTGTTTTTAAGGAACAGATTATTTTAAGCGCAATTACTCTTGATATGTTCGCGGTTTTCTTTGGCGGCGCTGTTTCCGTTCTTCCCATTTTTGCCGACCAGGTTCTTCATATCGGCGCTAAAGGATTAGGATTTCTGAGAGCTGCTCCTGCCTTGGGAGAAATAATTATGTCTGTTATACAAGCTCATAATCCATTCTTCAAAAATGCCGGACGTAATCTATTAATTTGTGTCTTTGCGTTCGGTATTTCGATGATTTTGTTTGCATTGTCTAAAAGTTTCTATTTCTCTTTGTTCGTTTTATTCTTAAGCGGATTGTTTGATAATGTTAGCGTAATAATTCGGGCTACAATTATCCAGCTTTACACACCAGATGAAATGCGCGGACGTGTTTCTGCCGTTAACGGCATCTTTGTAGGCTCTTCAAATGAACTTGGCTCTTTTGAATCCGGTCTTGCGGCTAAATTATTGGGCTTGGTTCCGTCGATTATTTTTGGCGGTAGTATGACCCTAATTGTTGTCGCAGTAATACAAACATTTGCACCTAAATTAAGAAAATTAAAGTTGTAAGATGGTTTGCGGCTAGCTAAATTATGCAATCTTATTTCGTCATTAACTGTTTTATGGAAATAATATTAAGATTTTCAAATTGAGATGAGTTCGGATATATTTTATTAATGACCACCTCATGATGGAATAGTAAGACTAATTGTCCATAAAAAAGCCGTCCTAAATTAAACGGCTTTTCTGTTTAGATTATATTGTTCCGATCAACTGCATCCTGAAGTAGAGCCGCAAGTCATACATTTTAAACAAGTCCCGTTTCTTACCATGGTCATACTTTGGCACTCTGTGCAAATATCGCCGGTGTAGCCGCGTTCGATTGCCTGTCTTACCTTTATTTGCATTGTTGTTTGATGATTCGGCATTTTGTGAAATTTTTCTTCACTTGAAGAAAGAGAATAATTATAAGTTTGAACGTTATCTCTGTCGAGTTCAACTAACCGTTCACTTACAACTTCTTCGCTTTCAAATTCAGGCTCGACAAGTTTTTTTACAATACCGGGAGAAGCTTTGGATTTTTGTTCGTCTGGTTCTACATGGGCAAGGTCGTGTCTTCCTAAATAAGTAACGGCTAATTCTCTAAATATATAATCGATAACTGAAGTAGCCATTTTAATTTTATCATTGCCTGCTACAATTCCACTCGGTTCAAACCTTGTAAAAACAAAAGCATCTATAAATTCTTCAAGCGGTACGCCGTGCTGCAATCCAAGGGAGATAGAAATTGCGAAGCAGTTAAGCAAGCTTCTGAAAGCTGCCCCCTCACGGTGCATATCAATGAAAATCTCTCCAAGCTGTCCATTCTCATATTCGCCGGTTCTGATGTATACCGATTGCCCGTTTATTTTTGCTTTCTGAGTGTAACCTGTTCTTCTGTCCGGAAGTCTTCTTCTCTTTGCTATATAACGGTGAATTATTTTTTCGGCAACTTTCACAATGTCATTTTGCTCTTTATCTTCAAGGATTGCTTCCATCTCTTCGTCAGTAATTGTATTAAGAGGTTGTGAAAGTTTTGAGCCGTCTCTGTATATAGCGTTAGCTTTTATTCCCAGTTTCCATGATTCCATATAAGCTTCTTTTACTTCATCGACCGTAGCTTGATTAGGAAAGTTTATTGTTTTTGAAATTGCGCCTGAAATAAACGGCTGAGCCGCAGCCATCATTTTGATATGAGCGATGGGTCGGATAAAACGCATTCCCTTTTTTCCGCACTTGTTTGCGCAATCAAAAACCGGATAATGCTCATGCTTCAAGAAAGGAGCGCCTTCGATTGTCATCGTTCCGCAAACATAATCGTTCGCCGTAGCAATTTCCTGTTTTGAAAATCCCAATGAAGTAAGAATATTAAAATCAAAAGTATCAATTCCTTCTTCGCTAAATTTTAATTTGTTGATAAGGAAATCTGTGCCTAAAGTGAATTTATTGAAAGCAAAAGTTAAATCGAATACAGTAGGTAAAGCTTTTTCAATTTTATCAAGAGCTAAATCGGTAAATCCCTTTGCCTTTAAAGATTCATGATTTATATAAGGACAACCTTCAAGCGAGCCGGTTCCTTTTGCATATTTAACAATTTCATTCATCTGGTCTCTATTATAACCTAATCTTTCAAGCGCGGGTGGAATTGATTGATTTATAATCTTGAAGTAACCGCCGCCAGCAAGTTTTTTAAATTTAACTAAGGCATAATCAGGTTCAACACCAGTCGTATCGCAGTCCATTACTAAACCGATTGTTCCGGTTGGAGCGATAACTGTTACCTGTGCATTTCGAAAACCATGCTCCGTTCCTAACTCAAGTGCTCTATCGGCATCTTCTCTTGCAGCTTTTAATAAGTCTGATGGACAATGTTTTGGATTTATGCCAACCGGGAAGATTGAAAGTTTTTCATACTCTTCGGTGGGAACATTGTATGCAGCTCTCCGGTGGTTTTCGATAACGCGCAACATGTGCTCTTTATTTTTTTTATACTGAGGAAATGGGCCAAGTTCTTTAGACATTTCAGCGGATGTTGCATAGGCAGACATGTGCATAATGGCAGTCAAAGCGCCGCAAATAGCAAAGGCTTCATTGCTGTCATAAGGGATTCCTTGTAGCATCAATAAAGACCCAAGGTTTGCATAGCCAAGACCAAGTGTCCGGAATTCATAACTGCGTTGTGCAATTTCCTTGCTTGGAAACTGAGCCATTAAAACACTAATTTCAAGGACAATAGTCCAAAGTCTCGTTGTATGACGATAAGCCTCAATGTCAAATTTGTGCGTCTTAGTGTCGTAATATTTTACTAAATTTATTGAAGCAAGATTACAAGCCGTATCGTCAAGAAACATATACTCACTGCAAGGATTAGAAGCCTTTATTTCCCCGTCTTCAGGGCATGTGTGCCATTCATTTATTGTTGAATGATACTGAATCCCTGGATCTGCACTAGACCAAGCCGAAAAAGCAATTTGATCCCAGAGCTCTCTTGCCTTTAAGGTTCTTGAAGGTTTAGGTGAACGTTTTTCTTCTTTAGCTTTTTTCTTCTCAACTCTCCAATATAGATTCCAATCACCGTCGTTGATAACTGCATTCATAAATTCATTTTTTACTCTAATTGAATTGTTTGAATTTTGTCCTGCTACAGTTGCGTACGCTTCCGATTCCCAATCTGTATCATAAATAGGGAATTCAATTGATTTGAATCCAAGCTTTGCAAGTTGAATTACTCTTTCTATATAATTCCCTGGAATCATTGCTCTTCTTGCTTCAATAACGGCATGCTTCAATTTTTTATTAAGATTTTTATTGAATCTATCGTTTTCTGGATGTTCATCGTAGCAGGCTTTCATAATTGCATTTAAATGGAGATTGCATAGCTTGGAGCCTGTAACTAAGGAAGCAACCTTTTGTTCTTCGGTTACTTTCCAATTTATAAAATCTTCGATATCTGGGTGATCGAGATCAAGTGTTACCATTTTTGCAGCGCGTCTTGTTGTGCCGCCAGATTTAATTGCGCCTGCCGATCTATCGCCAATCTTTAAAAAAGACATAAGACCAGAAGACCTTCCGCCGCCGCTTAATGGTTCATCCGCACCTCTTATTTCTGAAAAATTAGAACCAGTCCCGGAACCGTATTTAAATAACCTCGCTTCACGAACCCAAAGATCCATGATTCCACCTTCGTTTACCAAATCATCTTTAACAGATTGAATGAAACATGCATGAGGTTGTGGGTGAGAATACGCGTCTTCTGAAGCTTTTAAATTACCGGTAACATAATCAACGTAATAATGACCTTGCGAAGGGCCTGTAATTCCGTAAGACCAGTGCAGCCCTGTATTAAACCATTGAGGACTGTTTGGGGCAGTCATTTGATTGGCGAGCATATACATTAATTCATCATAAAAAGCCTTTGCGTCATCTTCGCAATCAAAGTATTTTGCTTCCCATCCCCAGTATGTCCAACATCCAGCTAAACGATGAAATACTTGTCTTGAATCGGTTTCTGAAGAATACCTCTCTTTTGGTGGGAGTTTTTCCAAGTTAGTAAAATCAGCTTGAGAAGATTGTAGCCATGTCGGTACACCTTCTTCTTCAATTCTTTCAAGTAGCTTTGGTACCCCTGCTTTTCTAAAATATTTTTGTGCTATAATATCGGTTGCGACCTGTGACCAATGTGACGGCACAAAAACATCTTCCATTTTAAAGACAATAGATCCATCGGGATTTTTAATCTCTGAAGTGCGCTTGACGAATTCAAATGAAGCTAATGGATCTTTTTCTGCTTCGGTAAATTGTCTCTTAATTTGCATGGAAAAAACTCCCTTCTGAGTGTACGTTTACAAAATGTTTAATAATCATCTATTCTTTTTTTTAAGATGGAAATCGCTTGAGGAAATTAAATTCTTTTTTTATTAGTAATATTTTTTTGTCTATTTTCATTTAGAATATATTTTAAACTAAATAAAAAAGAATTAAAAGGAAATAGAACATAATAAAAGTTTTTTTAACAGTCGTGGTTCAGAAAAAACTTTAGACAAAGTTGATGATAAAAATTTAAAAAAACAAATTAAATTTACTCAGGTGTCGATTTCATCATAAAAAAGCAAAAAATATTTTTTAATATGTAATTTATTGAATGAAGTTTGTTCGTAAATTTCAACTTAGATTTTAATAAATTTATATCGAAGTGCTTCTACTTAAATAAGTTAGCATATTAAATTTAAATTGAATCATGGACACTTCATATGAGAATAAATTTTCTATACATTTAGATGAACAATTTATATATGCGTTTCAATGAAAGAAGAAGTTTTGACTGACGAAAAAATAATAGAGGTTCAAAATCTTTCTAAACAGTTTAAAGAAATTAGAGCGGTTGATAACCTAAGTTTGAATGTTTATAAGGGAGATGTGTTTGGCTTTTTAGGCCCAAACGGTGCTGGAAAAAGCACAACAATCAGAATGCTTTTATCGCTTATTAAACCTTCCGGTGGAAATATAAAATTATTTGGAAAATCTTTAAAAGAAAATAGAATTGAAATACTTAAAAAAATCGGTGCTATAGTTGAGAAGCCCGATTTTTATGGCTATATGACCGCTTATAAAAACATGGAAATACTCGGGAAAATTTCGGGCAGCAATATTTCTAAAAAAAGAATTATGGAAATGCTGGAATTAGTTGGGCTTAACAAAAGATATAAAAGTAAAGTCAAAACTTTTTCACACGGGATGAAACAGCGCCTTGGTTTAGCACAGGCTTTATTACACGAACCCGATTTGATAATTCTTGATGAACCTACGACTGGTTTGGATCCCCAAGGCATGAAAGAAATTAGAGACTTGATTATTTATTTAAGCAAAGAAAAAAGGAAAACAATATTTTTATCGTCTCATATTCTCTATGAAGTAGAGCTTGTTGCAAACCGGATGGTTATTATCGACAAAGGTTATGCAAAAGTTGAAGGCAATGTTTCTGACTTGCTGAATTCGAATAAACTAAAAGTAACTTTTGAAGTTGATGAAATTGAAAAAGCAAAGCTATTAATTAATGATACTTCCTGGATGAAAATGCTCGATTCTATTGTGGGAAATAAGTTGATTTTTCTATTAGAGCCGGGCGAAATTTCTTTCCTGAATAAGTTTTTTGTAGAAAATAATATTTTAATAAGTGCGGTAATTCCTACACGTTCGCTAGAAGAATATTTTTTAAGTATTACAGAGACGGTTTCCAAATGATTGGATTAATAAATATTGAGCTTTATAAAATTTTTAGGAAATGGAGAACCTATATTGGTTTTATCGCTATTGCGGTTCTCGTATCCGTAATCCAAGTCGCTATGCTCGTGGAAGGGCAGCGGTCAATTAATTTTATGACTCAAAATCTTCAGCAATCCTTTATCCTCGTGGGGAATTTATTGAATGGTTATTTAGTTTCGCATTTAATCCTTAACACCTTGGTAATTCATATCCCATTCTTAATTACACTCGTCGCCGGTGATCTTTTAGCTGGCGAGGCAACGTCAGGAACTTACAGGATGTTGATTACTCGACCCGTTTCAAGAATTAATATCGTTACGTCTAAATTCCTTGCCGGAATCATTTATACATGTATGATAATATTTTTCCTTGCGATTTTTAGTCTTGGTTTAGGACTAAGTATTTTTGGCTCTGGCGATTTGCTTGTTGTTCAGAATGGAACAATAATTGTGTTTTCGAAGAACGATGTTTTATGGCGATTTTTATTGGCTTATTGTTTTTCTTCATTAGGTATGGGTGTTGTTGCCTCTCTAGCGTTTCTATTTTCTTCATTGGTTGAAAATGCAATCGGACCCATTATCTCAACGATGGCGATAATTATTATCTTCATAATTATTTCAGGAATTAATATTGAAATTTTTAGAGCTATTAAACCATACCTTTTTACGAATTACATGAATGGCTGGCGGTTATTTTTTGACGACCCAATCGATATAAAAGAAATTGTTAAAGATTCTTTAATTCTTTTAGGACATATATTTTTATTCTTTGGATCAGCGGCTTTGATTTTTCAAAAGAAAGATATTCTTTCTTAAATACTCTTTAAAAGTTCAGTTAAAAAGGAAGCTAAATGAAGAAAATAATTTTACTTTTTACTGCGTTTGCCTCAATCACATTTGCTCAAAGCAAAGACCCCGATTTGATATTAAAAAACGTAAAACAAGAATTTAACACCGTTAAAGATTATGTCGCAGACATAAAAATTAAAGTTGATGTCAAGGTCTTAAAAGTTCCCGAGACCCGGGCAAAAATTTATTTTAAACAACCGGATAAAATTCATATAGAATCGGAAGGATTTGCAATGATCCCGCGAAAGGGACTGGATTTTTCTCCTTCATCTTTGCTTAAAGATAAATACTCGGCTTTTTATCAGAAGGAGGACTTTGTTGATGGAATTAAAACAGCTGTTGTAAAAGTTATTCCACTTGAAGACAATAGCAATATAATCCTTTCGACTTTGTGGATTGATCAGGCAAAAAATGTAATTAGGAAAATTGAATCAACTACAAAAACTAACGGGACATTTACAATCATTCTGAGCTACGATTCTTATAATAAATTTCCTTTACCGGATTCGATGACTTTTCAATTTGATATGAGCCGCGTAGACCTTGTACCCAATGAGTTTAACGATAGAATAGAAAAAAAGAATAATAAGAAAACTCTTGCCGGCTTGGTTGGAAAAGTTTACATCACCTATTCAAATTATATTGTGAATAAAGGAATATTGGATAGTATTTTTGAGAAAAAAAAATAATAAATCTTAGGACGATTAAAATTTTTCAACAACCACTGCGGTACCGTAACACAAAACTTCACTAACACCGGAGAGAAGTTCTGTTGTATCGTATCGAACTCCAAGAATTGCATTTGCTCCTAAATTTTGTGCATGTTGAATCATTAATTCGTATGAATCAATTCGTGTTTTTTCACATAGTTCCGTAAATAAAGAAATATTTCCGCCGAAAATAGTTTGAAGCGAACCGCCTATTGTTCCAAAGACAGACCTCGACCTCACTATTATTCCTCTAACAAGTCCAAGATGTTTTACAACTTTATATCCTTCAAGAGAAAACGTTGTTGTTACTTGTGAATGATCCATAAACACATCTCCTTTATATTATTTTTTGTTATACCTAATGGTCGAAATACTCAAATATATTCGAATATTTTATTCAGTAAACTTTTTAAATACAACTGATGTATTATGTCCTCCAAATCCAAAAGCATTGCTTATAGCTATATTTACCTTTTTTGCTTGTGGTTTATTAAAAGTATAATTCAGGTCACACTCAGGGTCAGGATTTACAAAATTAATTGTTGGTGGAATTATATCGTTCTTAATTGCAAGAATTGATGCTATTGCTTCAACCGCACCTGCTGCTCCCAACAAATGTCCAGTCATACTTTTGGTCGAGGAGACATTCATTTTGTAAGCATGCTCACCGAAGACTTTTTTGATTGCTTTTGTCTCGGCTATATCACCAAGTTCAGTCGAAGTTCCGTGCATATTTATATAATCAACTTCTTCCGGCTTGATATCAGCATTCTCAATTGCCATATTCATTGCGAGTATTGCCCCTATTCCCTCTGGATGCGGTGCGGTTATATGATATGCGTCAGCAGATAACCCCATACCGATAATCTCGGCGTAAATTTTTGCCCCGCGTTTTATTGCATGTGCTAACTCTTCAAGTATTATTATACCTCCGCCTTCGCCCATAATAAAACCGTCCCGAGTTGAATCGAAAGGTCGACTTGCTGTTTCGGGCGAATCGTTTCTTGTTGATAATGCTTTTGCAGAATTAAATCCACCGATTCCAATTTCATTTATCGCTGCTTCACTCCCGCCGGCAACAATTACATCGGCTATACCCTGTTTAATCAAAAGGAATCCGTCAATCATATTGTTATTAGCTGTTGCACATGCCGAAACAATACAGTAGTTAGGTCCCCTAAATCCGTAATGAATGGAAATATACCCGGCTGCGATATCCGGTATCAACATGGGGATAAAAAACGGTGATACCCTTTGCGGTCCTTCTGTGTAATTTACTACAGATTGATTATAAAAAGTTTGTATCCCTCCGATCCCACTTCCGAATATTACTCCGATCTTTGCTCTTTCTTCATCCGATAAGTTTTCTGGATTTATTTCGCTGTCCTTGATGGCTTCAGATGCTGCTGCCATCGCGTATTGGGCATAAGGATCAAGCCGGCGCGCAGTTTTTCTATCCATATAATTTGTTGCTTCAAAACCTTTAAGTGTGCAAGCAAATTTTGTGTCAAGCCTTGAAGTATCAAATGAAGTTATTAACGCACCGCCGCTTTTGCTATTCATCATTCCGTTCCAGAATTCTTCAACCGAAAGACCTATCGGTGTTAATGCACCCATTCCGGTTACAACTATCCGCCTGGAGTTTTTATCCATTATATTTTTCCCACGCTGTTTTTAAGAAATTTGTTATGAAAAATAATTAAAAAGTTAGAAAATTTTTCGACAAAGATAATGATTTTTATTGAATAAATAGAAGAATTATTACTATTATCTGCCTACTTAATTGTCGCTTTTCCAATGTAATCTGTCGAAATAATATTCCCAAAATTTGAACTTGTTAACTGGGGTAAGAGTTTTTCTTTATCGCCGACAATCACAATTGAAAGATTGCCTGCAAAAATATTTTCCTGTGCCGCTTTATTTACATCCTTAATCGAAATCCTTTGCAAATTTTCAAGGTAAGTGTTGAAGTAATTATCTGGTAGTGAATGAATTACCATAGTTGTTAAGTTTGAGGAAATCTGCCTATAGGTTTCAAAGCTCGAAGGGAATTGTCTAACTAAAAAAGATTTGGCAAATTCCAGCTCGGTGTCGGTTATGCCCTCTCTAATTTTGGTTAGTTCATCCAATATTTCTTTTATGGCATTTGCTGTATTCTCAATTCCAACGGAAGTAGATACAATAAAAAATCCGCTCTCCTGTAAATAACCAAAACTTGATGATGCACCGTAAGTGTAACCTTTGTTTTCGCGGAGATTCAAATTTATGCGACTTGTAAAAGGTCCGCCAAGTATTGTGTTGAGAACAAGTTTTGAGAAAAAATTTTCAATGTTACGTCTAGATGATGGATAACCAATTCTTATTTCAGTTTGTACCGAATCCTTTTTGTCTACAAGGAAAATCTGATTTGCACTTTCTTTTGTATTAAAATTTAATTTAAAGTGTGAGCCTTCCGGTTTCCACCAGCCTAAATGATAGTCCAGCTTTTCTATTAATTCCTTTACGGATGCATCACCGACAACTACAAGAGTTGAATTATCGGGTGTTAAATACCTTTTGTAGTGATCCTTTATATCGTCGACTGAAATATTCTCTATATGATCATCATACCCGCTTGTTGGAAATGCATATGGGTTTTCCTCTCCGAATAAAACATAACTGAATACCGTATCGGCAATTTCTTCGGGATCATCTTTTAGCTGAAGCAGATGGGTTAAAGTTTTTCTTTTCTGTCGGAGAAAATCCTCATCTGAAAAATGGGGCGCAGTAACAACTGTGCAAAATAATTCTAAGGCTTTATCGAAATTTTCAGTTAAAGTTTGTAGGATTAAATAAATTTTATCGTGATTACTATTCACTGCGAAGTTCGCGCCGAGTGTATCGAATTCTTCGCTAATTTCAAGAGCACTGTATTTTCCGGCGCCTTCATCAATGACCATAGCTAAAAGATTCGAAAGTCCCTTTTTGTTATCGGGGTCGAATTTGCTTCCGGCATTTACAATCAAGCTGAGCCTTATAATTGGAAGCTTTTTCTTCTGGATAAATAAAACTTCCAATCCGTTTTGCAATCTAAATTTTTCTATCTGCGGCAATTCAAATAAAATATTCTTATTCGATGTAGGTTTGACGGCCCGGTTTAAAATCATAATAATTTATCCTTCGGTTTCGGGAATTACGTGCAGTTCAACGAAAGGTTTGCTCAAATATTTCTCAAATAGGTTAAGCAGATTTTCAACCCTAACGTTTTCATATCTGCTCAAATCATAATTAAAAGAGTTTGGCTCATTTAAGAAATAATTATATGAGTTCAATTGATCCGCCATCGAATCAATATTCTGCATTGAATAAATGAAGCCTGACTTAATTCCGTTTTTTGACCGCAATAATTCGTTCTCATTTATCCCATTCTTCTTAATGTTTTCAAACTCAGCAAAAATTTTTTCTTTAAGTTCAGTCAGCATTATTCCGGGTTTAGCAGTTGCAATCACAACAAAATATCCCGCAAATTTTCCGGAGAATTGATATGCCGTCACTTCTTGAGCAACTTCTTGTTCAAAAACCAATTTTTTATAGAGACGTGAAGTTTTCGAACCGGTGAGTAGATCGGTAAGAATATCAAGTGCGGCATCATCCTCAGAATAAGCACATTCTGTATGCCATGCAAGATAAATTCTTTCAAGCTGAACATTATCTTTATGGACTATGAATTTATTCTCGGCAAGCGCTGCGGGTTTTATCGGCAGTTCTTCAAAGTGATTTTTGCCCGGGATTTCGCTGAAATATTTTTCCGTTAATTCTTTGGCTTCAACAGGATCAAAGTCGCCGGCAATAACCAGACTTGCATTTGCGGGGGAATAATACTTTTCAAAAAAACTCCTTACGTCTTCTATCGTAAAACTCGTTATGTCTTCAAGAGAGCCGATTGTTGCCCAACTGTATGGGTGGTTCTTCGGAAAAAGACTTGATATCAAAATTTCCCAGGCAAGACCATATGGTTGATTGTCATATCTTTCAAGGCGCTCATTCTTAACAACATCAATTTGGTTTGCTAATTTTTCTTGAGTTAATGCGGGGATGAAAAATCCCATTCTGTCGGATTCAAGCCAAAGAATTAATTCCAAAAAATTCGACGGAACTTTTTCAAAATAATTTGTTCTGTCCGTGCTTGTTGAGCCGTTTAGATTTCCCCCGGCTTCTTGAATAAATCTAAAATGCATTTCTTTCGGAACGTTGACGGAGCCCTGAAACATCATGTGCTCAAATAAATGTGCAATCCCGGTTTTGCCTACCTTCTCATTTGCCGATCCGGCTCGAAACCAAATATTTGCCGTCACAATCGGAAGTTCGTTATCACGGTATAAAATTACTTCAAGTCCGTTTTGAAGCTTATACTTTTCGTAATTTATATTTAATAAATCCATAAATTCTTTTTGTGTCGAAAATCTATTCGTAGAATTAAATGGGCGGTTATCTAACCCCCATGTTTTGATTAAAGTATTTTAGTGCAGAAGAAACAAAATTCTATCCGGTCTTATAGAACCAATTAACCGGAAGAAATCTGTAAACGGAATATCTCTATCCCATGAAAATAAAGTTATAAATGCTTCCCCAACAATATTATCTTCGGGAACAAAACCCCAGTAGCGGCTGTCAAGACTGTCATCTCTATTATCGCCCATCATAAAGTAATAATTTTTCTTGAATGTATAAGAGGTAACAGGCTTGCCTTCTATTGTTACCTGGCTGCCGTCAACGGCAACTACTATTTTTCCAAATTCACGATTGATGGTCATACCCCATTGCTCGACGTTATCAGGGGTTAGTTTGATTGTATATCCTTTTTTGGGAACAATCAACGGACCGTAATTATCTTCATTCCAAGGCATCCCAAGTGGAAATATCCTTGGTTCAATAATTCCTTTAGGTTCGGCAGGCCCAGAAATATAATCTATATGTGGCGGAATCCAAAATTGTTTTCCGTTAACAAAAACAACTTTATTAATTATTTGAATTGTGTCGCCGGGCAGCCCAATACAACGTTTAACATAATTAACTCCGCGCTCATCAGAGTAAAGTTGATGTCTCATACCGGGAAATTCAAAGACTACAATGTCTTTTCTCCTCGGCTCTCTTATTGCCGGCAGTCTGAAATGTGGAATTTCAATCTGAGTGAATGGAATGTATTTTGTAGACTCCGCACCGTAAATAAATTTGTTTACCAAAACAAAATCACCTACAAGAATTGTATCTTCCATAGACCCTGTCGGTATCCTTGTATTTTGAACAATAAAAGTTATAATGAAAAATGCGGCAATGCCCGCAAACAACAGTGATTCTATAAATTCTTTAACTTTTTCTTTTGGTGTTTTAACTTTTTTAAGTTCTTCTTCAGTTTTGATACCAAAAAATCTTTTTAGTCCTGATCTAAATGACAAATCTAAACTCCGTTTTTACTTTATTATTTTATTTTTTAATGCCTCAAGCTTTTTGCTAAGTAACTCGTTTACAAGCTTAGGATTAGCCTTTCCTTTAGTCTCCTTCATTATTTGACCTACGAAAAAGCCAAATACTTTTTCCTTTCCATCAACATACATTTGCACTTCGGAAGAACTTTTTTCCAACGTTTGGTTTACGATTTTTTCAATCTCGCCCGCATCGGAAATTTGCAAAAGGTTCTTTTCTTTAACAATTACTGATGGTTTCTTTTTCTCAACCACCATAACCGGAAAAATTTCTTTAGCAATTTTTCCGCTGATAGTGCCATCACTTATAAGATTTATCAGCTCACCAAGGTCTTCGGCTGCAACAGGGAAATCCCTAATATCAATTTTTTCTTCATTAATTACTTTCAAAATATCAGTCATTATCCAATTACTGGCACTCTTATAATCATCAGTTACAGAAATTACCTTTTCATAATAATCGGCGATTGGCTTGCTCTGTGTAAGTAGTTCTGCGTCATATTTTGGGAGATTATATGTAACGGTCATTCTTTCTTTTCTATTTTCAGGAAGTTCCGGCAGATACTTTTCAATTTCTGATTTCCATTTTTCATCGACTATTACCGGCAATAAATCCGGTTCGGGAAAGTATTTGTAATCATGCGCTTCCTCCTTGCTTCGCATCGGGAAAGCTTCGTTCAAATCAGCATCCCATAGCAGAGTTTGCTGAGTAATTGTTCCACCGTCTTCAATAATCTCAATTTGTTTTTCAATCTCAAACTTAATAGCTCTCTCTACATTACGGAAAGAGTTCATGTTCTTTATTTCTCTCTTAGTCCCGAATTCATTTGCCCCTTTTAATCTTACTGAAACATTAGCATCGCATCGCAAAGAACCTTCCTCCATATTGCCGTCGCATATTTCAAGATATTGCACGAGCTGTTTAATTTTTGAAAGGTATTGATAAGCCTCTTCCGCGCTTCTCATATCCGGTTCACTAACAATTTCCATTAACGGTACCCCGCACCGGTTAACATCAACAAGGGTCTCAAGTCCCTGATCGTGTATCAATTTTCCGGCATCTTCTTCCATGTGAATTCGAGTGATACCTATTCTCTTTTCGGTACTGTCACTTAAACTAACCGTAATATGACCTTTTCCGCAAATTGGTTCTTCATACTGTGAAATTTGATAACCTTTTGGCAAGTCAGGGTAAAAATAATTTTTTCTTGCAAAGATTGAACGATGGTTTATCTTACAATTTGTTGCAAGTCCCATCTTGATAGTATATTCAATAACTTTTTTATTTAATACCGGTAAAACCCCCGGATGACCTAGACAAATTGGACAAACGTTGCTGTTTGGTGCATTACCAAACTTTGTAGAGCATCCGCAAAAGGCTTTTGATTCAGTTAAAAGCTGTGCGTGTACTTCCAATCCAATTACGGCTTCATATTTATCGTTCATTTACCAACTATTTTTTAAGTAACAAATATAAAAAGGATTGACTTAGATTGAAAGCCGGATTGACATACCGCAAACCTAATTAAGAATAATCTTAATCAATCATAAGTAATCATAATTAATCTGTGTCCCATTTTCCACTAAAGCATATTTCAGGACCAAATTGATTAAATTTAAATTGATATAAAAAGGACATGATAAAATGGAAGAAAATAAGTTTGCGGCTTTTGTCGTTCGCGAAGAGAACGGAAAATTCATCAGAGAGATTAAAACAAAATCAATTGATGATCTTCCCGTTGATGACGTCCTAATTAACGTAAAATATTCTTCACTTAATTATAAGGACGCTTTATCGGCATCTGGAAATAAAGGAATTACAAGACGATATCCGCACACACCGGGAATTGATGCTGCAGGCATTGTTGTTGAATCAACTAAAAAAGATTTTATCGCCGGAGAT
>JAJYSI010000405.1 GCA_021793635.1 Bacteroidota bacterium | reverse complement strand
GTTTAACAACCTCTCCTTTATCATTCTTAATTACTTCTTCACACTTAATAATATAGGCATAACGAAGCCTGACCTCACCGCCCGGCGTTAATCTGTGATAACCTTTTGGCGGAATCTCCATAAAATCAGTCTGTTCAATAAACAACTCGCGGGTAAATGGAATTTTACGCACGCCCATCGAAATATCTTCCGGATTATTTACGGCATCAAGTTCTTCTGTTATGTTATAATTTGTAATTATAACTTTCAGAGGACGAAGCACAGCCATTGCACGAGGAGCATGTTTGTTTAGATCTTCGCGTATTGCATATTCAAGTAAAGCAATATCTGTTGTAGCATCACGCTTAGCAACTCCGATTATTTCGGCAAAATTCCTAATTGCATCCGGTGTAAATCCTCTTCGTCTAAAAGCAGAAACAGTAGGCATACGCGGGTCATCCCAGCCGTCGACATATTTTCCTTGGACAAGCTGTAAGAGTTTTCTTTTACTCATGACAGTATAGTTTAGATTAAGTCTTGCAAATTCAATTTGCTGAGGATGATAAATTCCAAGTTCATTTAAAAACCAATCGTAAAGGGGTCTATGATTTTCGAATTCAAGAGTACAGATCGAATGTGTTATTTCTTCGATAGAGTCTTCAAGACCATGTGCCCAATCGTAAGTAGGGTAAATACACCATTTATTCCCCTGGCGGTGGTGTTCTGCGTGAACGATGCGGTACATTATAGGATCACGCATGTTAAAATTTGGAGACATCATATCGATTTTTGCCCGTAAGACTTTCTCGCCATTCTTGAATTCCCCTTTCCTCATCCGTTCAAAAAGGTTAAGATTTTCTTCAATCGATCTATTTCTATTTGGGCTTTCTTTGCCGACTTCAGTTAAAGTACCCCGATGCTCCCTTATCTCATCGGCACTTAAATCATCAACATAGGCTTTTCCCTTTTTAATAAGTTCAACTGCCCAATTATACATTTGTTCAAAATAATCGGAAGCATATAAAATTCTATCTTCAAAATCAGCGCCGAGCCATTTAATATCTTCAATAATTGAATCGACATATTCCTGTTCTTCTTTGCTCGGATTTGTATCGTCAAAACGGAGATTAAATTTTCCATTATAGTCTTTTGCTATACCGAAATTTAGACAAATTGATTTTGCGTGACCGATATGGAGGTAGCCGTTAGGTTCCGGAGGAAACCTCGTATGTACACGCCCACCCCATTTATTAGTTTGAAAATCTTCATCGATAATTTCGCGGATAAAGTTTTTAGGTTTATTAGCCGACTCTTCAGGATTCTTTTTATTTTCCATAATGCTTAAACTATATTTTTAGTAGAGAATAAATTTGTCAAAGTAAAATTACAGAATTATAGAAAGAGGCTCAAATTTAGGAGGTAATAAGTATTTAGAAATATCAGTAATAAACCAATAAGCCACTTTCTGCAACGTTTGGAAAATTGGAGTAGTGGAGTAATGTAATTGAGCAATATTTCCCATTATTCCATAATTCAAATGGGTTGTTTCTGCATAAGGTGGCTTAATAAAATGGAAAGTGGATTTCATATAAAAATCGCGTTTTTTTAATTTGATTCTGCTTGGCAAATTAGAAATTATTATTTAATTTTCTTATATGTGAATTAGATTTTTCAATAAATTTAGTATACAAAAAAATTGCCGGTTCCTTTATGCGAAAAAAAATAATTCGCGTTCTGATGCATTCCGAAAAAGAATCTCTTCATAACAATAATGATGCAACTAAATAATATATCAAGGATATATTATTGTCCACTTTATTTTATTTTTAAATTTGAATCTTATTGCAACGGAGAACTCGCCGTATTAAGTAATCTTAAAAACGGAACAACAATATCACTTACAATCTCAAAGTGGATTCATGAACTTACATCGTCATAGCGGTGCACATACAAATAACACTCAAACTCTAATAAACAATTAATTATTAAATTTCTTTTGGAGAATTTTATGTACGATACAGGAAGTACTGGCTTCATGCTTATTGCAGCAAGCCTTGTAATGCTGATGACTCCAGGATTAGCGTTTTTCTATGGAGGTTTAGTAGGCAGAAAAAACGTATTAGCAATTATGATACAAAGCTTTGTTTCTCTTGGATGGACAACAGTGTTGTGGTTTATAGTAGGATATTCACTTTGTTTCAGCGGCGGTGAAGGAGGCATAATAGGTAACTTAAACATGGCATTTCTGTCCGGAACTAATTTAAATACAATATTTACGGGTAATCATCAAATACCTCTGTATGTATTTGTTGCTTATCAAATGATGTTTGCAATAATTACCCCAGCTCTAATTACAGGCGCATTTACAAACCGCGTACGGTTTCCAGCCTATTTCTTATTCTTAACAGCATGGCTTCTCTTTGTTTATTTTCCCCTTGTGCACATGGTATGGGGCGGCGGTTTGTTAGCTAAATGGGGAGTGCTTGATTTTGCAGGCGGAATAGTAGTGCACGCAAGCGCAGGTATGGCCGCTATTGCATCTGTTTTTTATGTCGGGCGTAGAAAAGTATTTGAAAGAGGTCCACATAGTTTGCCTCTTGTGGCTCTTGGAACCGGACTGCTATGGTTCGGGTGGTATGGATTTAATGCGGGCAGCGAATTAAGAGTGGATTCTATAACCGTTGCAGCATTTTTGAATACTGATATAGCAGCATCCTTTTCAGCAATTACCTGGCTATTTCTATCATGGATTATTGAAGGAAAACCTAAATTATTAGGTCTATTAACAGGTTCCGTCGCAGGGTTAGCTACAATTACACCGGCAGCCGGATTTGTAACTCCTCCGGTTGCTGCATTAATCGGTATTGCCGCCTCATCTTTATGCTACCTTGCAGTTTATCTGAAAAATAAAATGAATTGGGATGATGCACTCGATGTTTGGGGGGTGCACGGAGTAGGAGGAATTCTTGGCGTAATTATGCTTGGGCTGTTTGCGACAAGTGAAGTGAACCCGATGGTAATTACTAATGGTTTGCTTACCGGAGGCGGTTCTTCTTTCTTCTTTAAAGAAGTAATTTCTGTTTTTGCTGTGGGAGCTTACTGTTTCATTTTTACCTATGTAATGCTGTGGCTTATTAACTTTATTACACCTGTTAAAGTAACTGAAAGCGAAGAAGTGGAAGGACTCGATATGGCGCAGCTTGGAGAAATAGCTTACGAAGAAATAGAACAGGTTTAATATTTAGGAGTCAACTCTAAAAAGGCTATTCCCATGGACCTGCCTTCCGAGAGTGTTGCAGAACTCTTTTATTTCGTCTCGAACGAAAATAGAGATTTCCAAATTGTCTAAAAAGGGATTTCTCCCCGCAAACCCCGCAAACCCCGCAAACGGGGCAAACGGGGCAAACGGGGCAGGCCCTCCGCCTGCCGCATATGCGTCAACTTAAGGATTTGTATATCTACAAAGATGAGGATGAAATTATCATAAATTCGTACTAATACTAAGAAATTTGTTAATCCTCTACGAGGATTTATCAATACTAAATGAACTCTTTTCTACAATAATTTGACCTCTACGAGGTCTAAAAACATCCTTGTCCCGTTTGCGGGTAATGGCACTAACATAGGAAATAAATAAAATAATGATTATATTTGTTGAAAATTATAGGAAAAAAGGTGACACCAAATTTATCATTATTAAAGAGCAATCAATTAAGAGAGTTTCTCCGGATTGA
>JAJYSI010000404.1 GCA_021793635.1 Bacteroidota bacterium | reverse complement strand
AAAAGATTCCGGGATAAGAGTCTTTGAAGTGATTCCTCCGACTGTTGACACTGACCTTGATAAAGGTGCCAGGAAAGCCAGAGGACAAAAAGATTTTGGTATTAAACCAGATGTAGTTTCTGAAGAAACGATTAAGGCGCTAAAGAACGATGAATATGAAATTGTTGTCGGCTTCGCAAAAAACATAATGAATAATTCCCGCTCGGATTTTGAAAATGCATTCAATTTTATGAACAGCAGGAGATAGCTTATTCTTTCTGATCCTAAAAAATATTGCATTAGACGTAAGTTATGACTTCAATATTTTGTTATTCAAAGTAAAGTATTATTTTGTGATCAGTTTTTAGTAAAGATAGGAGGGAAATAATGTTCTGTCCAAAATGCGGTGCCGAATACCGGGAAGGTTTTACACACTGTCCTGATTGCGATGTCGATCTCGTAAATGAGCTGCCGAAAGAAAATCCCATATCAACTAAAGAAACAAAAGATGACGATAAAACTTTTGTGGCAGTTTTATCCACTTATAATCTTGGTGACATTGCCTTAATAAAAAGTATCTTAGATAACGAGGGAATAGAATATTATCTGCAAGGAGAGAACACAGCTTTTATCCGCGGGTATATGGATCCGACAATCTTAATGGTCCAGGATGATCAGGTTGAAACTGTAAAGGAATTACTAAAGGACTTTGATGTTAAGTGGGGAATGTTCAGCACGAATCAATAGTCTTTTGGTATAGTTTTTTAGTCATTAAATTTTAAACAATGCATATCGACGCTATACCCGATGCTCCATGCTCTTTGCTTAATGCCCTATGCGAAGAAAACAAGTAACATGAGTAAATAATATTTTTCTTCTATAATTATTCAGGAAACGAAATTATTTTTAGAATTCGCATCAGATTGTTTTAAAATACTTGACTGCCATTCTTCGATGGCTTATGTTTGCATCCATCAATTATGAAGCGGATCAATTTAAATATTTTCGGAATGACCAAACAAAACGCAATGTGTTGCTGCTGTATGATGTGTATGCATACGTCATTGCGGAAGGTTATGTAGTAATATTTAGTATCAAAATAATTTTTATAAATACCCTTCCCGATGCCGAATCGAGAAGGGTTTTTTATTACTCTTAATAGAAATAAAATAATTAAACTCTTATCGAGAAAGGTTGAGGGACAGGCCCTTCGAAACCTTAGCAGCCCCGGCATTATCAGGGTGCTAATTCCTGCTCCGATTTTATCGGAGAAAGATAAGAAGAGTCACTTGTAATTCTGCAAGTAATCAAACCTCTTCGGAATCTTGCTGAAGAGGTTTTTTATTTATGGCTTATAATAAATACAAATAAAGAAAATATAGATATGAATAAGACAGTAAAATTTGATGTAGACTTAGGTGAATTAGAGTATGCACTTGGTGAACGAAATTTTAGTAGAGAAGAACTGGCAAAGCAAAGAACAAAGCTTCTGGGCGGTGAAGAACTTCGGAAAGAACTTGAGGATTTATCGAAGCCTGATGTTGATAAAGACCTTCAAATAAGTCTTAAGCCGGGCGGCATTTACATTCAATTCGACCGCGGGCTGATAAAGAACAGCATCCGCGAATGGTTCTTTATGGTTAGGGACAGTGTTTGGGGCGGGGGAGATATTTCACCGGATAACTGGTTGCGTGTCAGCCGTCTTGCCGATCTTTATTCGAGAAGCGAAGAAGGTTTGCCTTCAATTAGATTAACCACACGACAGAATATGCAGTTCCATCGCGTAACTAAAAACAATTTACTCCCTCTTGTAAGAGGATTGATGGAAACAAATGCAATTACACTTAACGGCTGCGGCGACAATGCAAGAAATCCTACCGCATGTCCGCATAAGTCAAATATCTTTGATGCAAATGCACTGGCAAGAAAAATTGGAAAATATTTCCAGCTTCCGTTATCGGAATATTATAAAGTTTATAACAATAACAAAAAAGTTGAATTATTAGAAGAAGGATTTAAGTATTCTGAATTCGGACTTCCGCGAAAGTTTAAAATTGCCGTTGGCGGATATTATTATGATGAAGAGCTTCATAAGGAAGTAAGATGCAACTGCAATGATATTCTTACAAGCGACGTTTCCATCGCTCCTCTTGTTGAAAATAAAGTTGTGGTCGGCTTTCAGGTATACATAGGCGGAAGCCTGGGACAGAAAAACGGCAAGCCGACTTTCCCTTCATTATCAGGTCCATTCGGAGTTTTTTATTCCGAAGAAGAATTAATGAAAGGACTTGATGCTATCGGGCAGGTGTTCTCGCAAATCGGAGACAGGAAAAACCGGCATTGGGCAAGACTTAAAAATATTCTTATTGCAAAAGGCTTGGAGCAGTCTTCTTATTCTTTCGATTCTGTTCTGCTCGATGAAAATATTTTTAAGAAAGTCAGACAACTTGGAATCAAATGGTACAGAGAGCAGGTAGAAAAGCTTGGAATAAAAGTTCATCCGTCGGTTGAGCTTGATTTAGGCAAAGTTGCAAGACACCATGGATGGATTAAACAGCACGATGGTAAATGGAGCTATGGACTTTGGATTCAAAATGGAAGGGTGAGCGATTCTAATCCGCAGGGCAAAATAAAATCTTTAATTGATGAAATTGTAAGAACTATAAAACCGGCGGTTAGAACTCAGACAACTCAAGATATTCTTTTCCTTGATATAGATAAATCTTCAAAGCCGGTACTCGAAGATATTCTGAAAAAGTATAATTATGGCAAATACTCAAAGCTAAAGCTTAATTCCGAAGCTTGCGTTGGACTTCATACTTGTCCGCTGGCTGTTGCCGAATCAGAAAAATATTTTGAGCCATTAATTTCGGAGCTTGAGACAAGAGGATATGCAAATGTTGACGGCGTTTCAATCGGCATTAGCGGATGCGAAAGACATTGCTCGCGGAACATCCGCTATGGTATTTCTATTGAAGGTAAAGGAGACGATGTTTATCAGCTTAAGCTCTTGTTCGGAAAAACCGACGATGATCATCTTGCCAAAGATATAATCTGCGATGAAAAGAAGTTTCTTCGCTCCATTCCTAAAGAATATATCCCGGACATCATTTCTGCTTTAATTGATAATTACACCGCCAACAAGAAAGATGAGGAATATGAAATCAGTCTATTCCACAAGCGAATCGGTATGGGCGGAGTTGTAAGATTTCTGATGAATAATGAAAAGACAAACCATTTAATGCAGAGGATAAGCGATCTTTATATTTCATAAAATTTTTAGAACGCGGATTGCACCTATTAAATAGATTAACACTGATTTTATAATGCAAAGAAAATAAATATGAACTCACTGACAAATCAAATAAAGAAAAAATATTCAAATAAGACTCTGCCGATTTTGTTGAAGGATCAGAAAATATTGCTTATCGGCGGAGGCAAGGTTGCGCTTCAAAAAGCAAATGTGCTTAAAGCAAATAACATTGACTTTAGAGTAATATCGATCAATGTTAGAGATGAAATAAAAGAACTTGAAGTTGAATTTATTCAAAAAAGATTTGAAGAAAAAGATGCCGGGGCTTTCAACATTATAGTTGATGCATCCGGGAACAGTGGAGTCCGGAGAATTCTTGATCGGATTAAAAAGAAAAGATTTTTGCTGGTTAATTCTGTTGATAAACCTGATGAATGCGATTTCTATTTTTCTTCTTTATTAATTTATAATAATCTGACGATTG
>JAJYSI010000403.1 GCA_021793635.1 Bacteroidota bacterium | reverse complement strand
ATTCCCAAGCTATTTGTTTGAGCAGTGAAGATAAAATTATTAGCTGGTTGCCACTTTATCACGATATGGGATTAATAACTGCTTTTCACATGCCTCTGGCATTTGGTATTACTACTGTTCAACTTGACCCTTTTGAATGGGTTTTGGTTCCTTCTTTGTTTTGCGAAGCTATTTCTAAAGAAAAAGGAACTCTTGCATGGATGCCGAATTTTGCTTTTAATGTGATGGCGGATAAAATCAGAGATGAAAACCTTGAAGGCATTTCGCTTGACAGCTTGCGAATGATTATTAATGCTAGTGAACCAATCAGATCTAATAGTCACCAAAAATTCTATAAAAGATTTTTTCAATACAATCTCAAACCGTCTACGATTGCCTCGTTATATGGAATGGCAGAAAATACCTTTGCAATAACACAATCCAGTCCCGGTGTTAGTCCTACTACAATTGAAGTGGTTGAACATGATTTAAGAGAAGGGAGAGTAAATATTACTTCAGATAATACAAATTCACGGACTTGTGTGTCATCCGGGAAACCGATTAAAGGATGCCGCATTAGAATTGTTGACGATACACGGAAAGAATTATCTGAGATGTACGTAGGCGAATTAGCTATATCATCTGATTCAATGTTTGATGGTTATAGAAATTATCCTGAAAAATCATTGGAAGTTTTGGTGAACGGCTGGCTTTACACAGGTGATTACGGCTTCAAATATGATAACGAAATTTATGTAATCGGTAGAAAGAAAGATATTATTATTGTCGGGGGTAAGAATATTTATCCTGAAGATATTGAAGATATTGTTGGAGCGGTTGAAGGAGTAATTCCAGGAAGGGTAATTGCATTTGGAGAATTTGATGAAGAGATTGGCACAGAGCAAGTTAGTATTGTTGCTGAAACAAATATTATGTGCGAAGAAGTTCGCAAAAAACTAAAGTCAAAAATACTTAGCGCTACAATGGCAATAAATATTTCTGTTAAGAAAATCTACTTCGTCCCGCCGAGGTGGCTTATAAAATCTTCGGCAGGTAAACCAAGCAGAAGAACCAACAAGGAAAGATTAGTAACAAGCTGACTAAATTAGCGGAGTATTTGTTTTTGAATTTGCGTCAAATTTTTATTTTAACCGTATATTAGGAATATTACAATCACGAAATAATAAAAAGCAAGTATCCGATTATTAAAGGACAGCCTGCCGGGTAAATATTTTATCCTCCATAGAGAGTAACCAATCTTCATAATTTAAATGTTTGTTCAGAAATATTATTTTCTGTAAACTTGTAATCGTATTTAACAAGAAATCAAATTTTATGAAACCTGTTCAAATCAAAATTGTAGATAAAGAAAAATTGCTCTTAAAATGGGATAATAATTCGGAAAATATAATATCTCTAAAATATTTACGAGATGAATGTCCCTGCGCCGGTTGCAAAGGCGAAACCGTACTGCTTAAAACTTACCGCCCTCCTAAACCAACTTCTGTAAATGAAAATATGTTCAAAATAATAGATATTAAACCGGTTGGGGGATACGGGATACAAATTTCATGGAAGGATGGGCACAATACAGGGATATATACTTGGGAATATCTTCTGCAGCTTACAACTGACCAGGGTTCTAATAATAAACATAACTATAACGATCTTATCTGATGATCTCGAAGAACGACTTAAAGTATTACTCATCTCTACTTAATAAAAAATTTAGGCAGTCGGAAAATAAATTTATTGTTGAAGGAGAAAAAATTGTAAACGAAGGGTTGCAATCTAATTTCGCATGTGAAGTAATTTTCCTGTCGGAAAACTTTGCAGAAAGTAACCCAAGTTTTGTTAAAATGCTGAAAAAGAAAAAACAATTGTTTGATATTATTAAAGAGAAAGAATTTGAAAAGCTAAGCAATACTGTAAACCCGCAAGGAGTTGCTGCCGTATTTCATAAACCTAAAAAGCAAATTGTAGCCGATAACTCTATTATGGTTGCTCTTGAAAATATTTCCGACCCCGGAAATGTTGGGACGCTTCTAAGAAATTGCGACTGGTTCGGAGTAAAAGAAATTATAATGGGGGAGAATTGTGCAGAGTTCTATAATCCTAAAACTATCCGGGCAAGTATGGGATCAATTTTCCATCTCCATATAAATGAAAATGAAAAACTTATCGATTCTCTAAATTTTCATAAATCCCGGGGCTATAGGATCATATGTGCGGATTTGAATGGGACGAATCTTTACGAGTCTAAGCTTGATTCAAAATCTGTAATCGTTTTTTCTAATGAAGCCAATGGACCTAGCGCTGAATTATTAAATTTATCAGATGAAATTATTACAATCCCAAAATATGGAAACGCGGAATCACTAAACGTGGCAAGCGCGTCTGCTGTTATATTGTCGCATTTTTTAAGAAACTAGAAAGAGCCAGTATCTATCTTACCTAATAATCACTTCATCAAGATCATTTTTTTTGTTTCAATATAACTGCCGGATTGAAGCCGGTAGAAATAAATTCCACTTGGCAGTGAAAATCCTTTTGCTGTTGAATTAAATTGCACCGTGTAACTGCCCGCCGGTTCTTCTTTGTTTACTAGCGTTTCAATTTCTCTTCCCAAAACATCATAAATTTTTAAGTTCACTAATCCGCTCTTCGGAAGCTGGTAATTTATGATTGTGCTTGGATTAAATGGATTAGGATAATTTTGTCCGAGATTAAAAGTCTTAATCTGATTGGATGGATTATCTTTAATTCCTGTAACTACCGAAGTATCAGGTACTGGGTACTGAGTCGTTGTATATATATGGAACTCCCCGGGCGCTAAGTTTAACGTTGTCGAGCTTGTTGCGCTTAGCGAATTTCCAGTAAAATAGTCATACCATGTTCCACTGCTTGTAAAAGGGGTTGCCGTATGACTAACTACGTCGAAATTTCCTATTACAGTTACGCTTGTAGAATTATCATAAATAGTAATTTGCTTAACAGCTCCGCTAAGATTAGTGTTATAACCATTACTTTTGAATGCCGGGATTTCAGTCTTCATGTGAATTAATGCAGCAGTAGTTTTATATAAACTTAGTCTTTCCGGATTATCGTAATAGTCCCACCTGATGGGCTTATTTCCAGTCCTTCCGTTGTAATTAATAGAATAATCATAACCAAGCTCCTGAAATTCCCATAGCATTTTTGGTCCTGGAATTGTATAGAAAAAGGCATCGCATAATTTGATTCTATTTAAAGCAGTTGCTGTATCTTTTATATTGTAAATGCCGCTTGCATTTCCATAATATAAATTTTTATACATTAACCTTTCTTCATCATGACTTTCCATATAACCTACTAAACCGGGTACACTCCATCCCCATTGTTTGTAGGATATACCTGAAAAATCCCAAGAAGGATTAGTAGCCCATCCCATTGCCGCTTGCTCGTATGCTGAACTCATATTATCCCAAACCATCATTCCGGAATCTACAACAACTTGCTCTTCATTAGAGGCTACAAATTCTTCAAGTATTACATAAGCTTTCGGTTTAACTTTCCACATTGCATCTGCAATCCTTTGCTCGTTTGCAATCCTTGTAGGATCATAGCTTTGCCATGCGTTATAACCATTTGGGGCTTGTGTGTATCCTCCCGCTAAATCAAATCTAAATCCATCAGCATGATATTGAGTAAGCCAGAATTTTGTGGTTGCGTCAACAAAATAATGTGTTGCCGCGCTTGTATGGTTCACC
>JAJYSI010000010.1 GCA_021793635.1 Bacteroidota bacterium | reverse complement strand
CGGAGTACCTAATCCTCTTCTTCCCGAAAATCGGCAGGCAACTATCGATGCGGTAATTCAAAACAAAGCCGATTTGGGTGTTGCGTGGGATGGCGATTACGACAGATGTTTTTTCTTTGATGAAAAAGGAAATTTTATAGAAGGATATTACATTGTAGCACTTCTCGCAAAATCTATTTTGAAAAAACATCCCGGTGAAAAAATTGTCCATGACCCAAGATTAACCTGGAACACTTTAGAAGTTGTAAAAAGCAGCGGCGGAATTCCGGTAGTTTCAAAAAGCGGTCATGCCTTTATTAAGCAGAAGATGCGCGAGGTGAATGCTGTTTACGGCGGTGAGATGTCTGCTCATCATTACTTTAGAGATAATTCTTATTCAGACAGCGGAATGATTCCTTTCTTATTAATACTACAATTAATTTCGGAAGAGAATAAACAGTTCTCTCAATTAGTTGAAGAGATGATTCAGGCTTATCCTTGCAGCGGAGAAATAAATTCTAAAATCAGCGATCCTGCCGGAAAGCTTGTTGAGTTGGAAAAGAAATATTCCGGCGGAAAGATTGACCACCTCGATGGTTTAAGTGTTGAGTTTGATTCATGGCGCTTCAATCTAAGGATATCGAACACCGAACCGATAATTCGTTTAAATGTTGAAAGCAGAGGGGATCAAAAATTGATGGAAAAAAAAACCGAGGAGTTGTTAAAAGCTATACGGAGTTGATGCTGGATATCAGATGCCGGATACTAGAAGGCAAACATCAGTCTTCTAGTATCCAGGATCCAGTATCAAGATTTATTTCACATCTGCTTCAACTGTGAAGGGGACTTTTATCTTATCCCAGTTCAAGCAGACAACTGCAGAATTTTTCCCGTGCTGATTTACAACCATATTTTCTAAAGTATAATCCAGCCACTCGTGAAAGTTAGAGGTTTGAGGAGTAACATTCAGCCGCAGTGCATCTTCCGATTCATTATATTCAAATGCGCCCCACTGATCTGCAACTTTGTTGAAGATGATTGTCCAGTTTTTTTCCCTCGGAATAACAAAGAAGCCGTAAGAACCTGCACGCAATTTTTTACCGTTAATTAAAACATCGCCGGAAAAAATAATTTCTGTCGCTTCGTTTGCACCGGCGCGCCAAACTTTATTATAAGGAACCAAGTCCCCCCAAATTTTTCTTCCCTTTACGCCGGGACGGCTGTATGAAATAGTAACATCCGTAATTCCAATTGTCTCAGTAATCGAAGCTTTCGGGCTGATTCTAACTGCTTTATGCCAGCCGGGAGTATTATTATTTTCTTTTGAGGCTTTACTATTTGCAAGGCTTTTCAAATTCTGCTGCGCATTTGCCGTTGTAAAAAGGATTAAAAATAAAGCAAATAAAGATATCATTGTGCCGGTAATATTTTTTCTACTCATCTGATGTTTCCTAATGTCATTCTTTTTTAATTTAAGTACTCTTAATTTAGGAATAAAAATTTTATTTTCATCAAACTTCATTGTAAAACATTTTATATGGCAATTAGAGAAATTTTGTTACTTGGCAATCCAAAGCTTTATGAGGTCTGCACTCCGGTTAATCAGGAAGATATTGAATCTGTTAAAACTGCAGTCAATGACCTTCACGAAACATTAATGGATTTTCGAAAAAGATACAATGCGGGACGAGCAATTGCCGCTCCGCAGATTGGCTTTATGAAAAGAGTTGTTTATATGAATATTGATAAGCCGGTAGTTTTGATAAATCCGGTGCTCGATATTTTAAGTGCTGAAATGTTCGAACTGTGGGATGATTGCATGAGCTTCCCCGATCTTCTTGTAAAAGTAAAACGTCATAAAAGATGTCATGTTACTTTTAGAGATCTTGAATGGAAATTTCAATCGATGGATTTGCAAGATGATTTATCTGAGTTAATCCAGCATGAAGTTGATCATTTAAATGGGATTCTTGCTGTGTCAAGAGCAATAGACGGAAAATCATTCTCGCTCCGGAGTCAGAGAAAATTCTTAATATAATTTTGAATTATATTTTATCTATATCAATTTCTTTAATTCATTAACCACTGTGTCAGACTCTTCCAGCGTATTATAAAAATGCGGCGACAAACGAACCATTCCTTCCCGGACTGCGCAATGAATATTTATTTTGGCAAAGGAATCAAAAATTTTCTGTGCACTTTGATGTTTAAAGCTGACTATTCCTGCAATATTCTTTTTATTGCAGCCGCTTAAAATAGGCTTAATGCCAGCTTCTTCAAGGTTGCCGATCAGATAGCTTGAATTCTCAATTACTTTCTTTTCAATTTCATCAAATCCAAACTGCTTAAAAAATTTCATCGAAGCATTTAAAGCATAAATGCCGACTGAATTCAAAGTTCCGCCTTGAAATCTCTCGGCAGTATTTTTCAAAGTCAAATCATAATGAAGAAGATTCCAGGCATCCGCAACAGAAAGCCAGCCGACATTATCCTGCTGCATCAAATCTTGAAGCTTCTCAGACACATAAATTAATCCAAGCCCTTGCAAGCCAAGCAGCCACTTCTGGCTTCCTGCCGAAATGAAATCGATATTTTCTCTTTCTACATCCAATCTTACCGCGCCTAAACCCTGAATTGCATCAACAGAAAAAATTATTCCTTTTTCTTTGCAGACTTTTCCAATCTTTTCAAGATCAACTCTGTAGCCCGTTAAGAACTGCACCTGGCTTATCGAAATAATTTTTGTCTCCGGTCTTATCAGTTCAATTACATCTTCAGCGGTTACGATTCCATCATGAGATTTTGCAAAGTCAACTTCTACTCCAAATCTTTTTAAATTAAGAAACGGATAAACGTTTGCCGGAAATTCCAGATCATTAAGAATTATCCTATTGCCTTTTTTTAATTTTATTCCTGTGGCTAAAACATTTATTCCGTTAGAAGTATTGTCGACGAATGCAATCCTTTCGGGCTTAGTATTTATTAAAGCTGCGAGGTCATTCTTGGTTACGGATATAATTGAAAGTAGCCCGCGGTATTCATCGATGTTGGTTTCACTCTTCTCATAAAGGACTCTGTGAATATTATCCAGCACCGGTGTACAAAGCGGTCCGGTCGATGCATGGTTGAAATAAATTTTACGGTGTTTAAGGTAGGGAAAGCTTTCTCTTGCTTTAGACAGTTCCATATTGATTTCAGTATTGAATATTAAAAATAATAGGCAAAAATAAGAAATTTAATTTTGAATTCTTGTGGAGAATTTATTTTATATATGCTTGGGGGTTAAAAATCTCTTTGCTTGTTAAATTATTGTGTAAGTTGTAAATCAGTCCGGAACAAATATGTTAAAGCGAGAATAACATGACAACTAGAGAGCTTATAATAAAGGAAATTGAAAAAATGGGAGAGAACGAACTAAAAAAAATTTATGATAAGATAAAGAAATTAACTTCCGACAAAAAGAAAAATAAGAGAACAACATTACTTTTCGATGAACTAAAAAAAATAGAAATTAATGGTCCGAAAGATTTTGCAGAGAACTTTAGTTTATATTCCAGCGGTGAAAAGATTGCTGAGTAAAATTCATCTTGATACCTCATGTTTGATTGCATTAGTCAATAAGAATGACCAATATCATGACCAAGCTTACGGTTTATCTGAGAAATAT
The DNA here is from genome assembly GCA_021793635.1 of Bacteroidota bacterium. Next base: position 16,889 of record JAJYSI010000010.1, on the reverse strand, counting down.
TCTAAGAATACAAAATACATATCAATTGTCCTTTTATATGAAATTAGCAGCGGCTTAGTTAATAAGTATAAAGAAGATTCTATCAAGATCATTCAGTAATTGCAAGAAGCAGTTGATGTGAAAATAATTAAGCTTAATTATTATCTGCTTAAGAAATCATTTGATTTGTACCAAAAGTAAAAAGATAAAGTCTGGAGTCTTACCGATTGTCTTTCCTTTGTCATAATGAAAGATTTGAAAATTAAAGATGCTTTTACATTTGACAAACATTTTCATCAAGCAGGTTACAATATACAGGAGTAAAAACGCTCCGACTCTTCATAAGACTTAGTAAAAGAATCCTCTTTTGAAATTCTTCCCAATAATGTTTAGATTTTATTCGAGAATTTTTTCATAAAATTATTTAGTCAATAAATCTGTTCTCTAAACTTTAAATAATGCAGGCGAGAAATGGCATACCCAAAACCTTCTAAACCGAAAGAACTTAAACCGGAAGACCTAAGATGGACATGTAATCCGGATATTTTTGAATTCGATTCAACAGTTGATTTAAAGCCGATTGAAGGAATCATCGGGCAGGAACGCGCACTTAAAGCGTTAAAGCTCGGTGTTGATTTACGCAGCCCCGGCTATAATGTTTTTATTGCCGGGCTTTCCGGCACCGGTAAAGCAACTACCGTAAAAAAGATGCTTGAGACAATCAGTTCCCACTGTCCGCCGCTTTTTGATTATACATACGTAAATAATTTTAAAGACCCGGACAGACCAATTCTTCTAACATTCCAAGTAGGTAAGGCAAAATATTTCAGCCAGGATCTGGCTACTACAATTGAAGTTTTAAAGAGAAGGATACCGCAGTCTTTAGAAACCGAAGCTTATATAAACCGTAAGAAGAAAATCATTTCGCATTACAATGAAAGAGAACAATCTCTAATGACTTCTTTCGAAGAGAAACTTAAGGGAGAGAATTTTTCTCTCGGTCAGGTTAAGGTTGGCGAGAATGCACGACCCGACATCTTCCCGATAATTGATCAGAAGCCTGTGCCGATTTATCAGCTTGAAGAATTCGTAAAAGAAGGAAAGCTGACGGAGGACAACGCAAAAGAAATTCTAAAAAAATATAATGAGAACCAGCAGGATCTTCAGACTTTATTTAAGAAGGGATTAAAGCTCAGCGAAGAGTTTCAAGACAAGCTTGTTAAACTTGAAAGAGAAACCGCATCTATTATTGTAAAAGGTGCAATTGAGAACCTGCGCGAAAAATACAGCGATAAAAAAGTTCAAGACTACATCGATCAGGTTGAAGAAAGCATCCTTTCAAATCTTCAGGTATTTAAGGGAATAAAGCCCGAAGGAGAAGTTTCGCCGGAAGGATTTCAAATTGATTACTTCAAAGAATATGAAGTGAACATCATTCTTGATAACAGCGAAACAAAAGACTGTCCTGTTGTAATTGAAACTTCACCGACTTACGTAAATCTTTTCGGAACAATTGAAAAAATTTATGACAGCAAAGGAGGCTGGTACAGCGACTTCACAAAAATAAAAGCAGGTTCACTTTTAAGAGCAAACGGCGGTTACCTGGTCTTAAACTTCAAACATGTTTATGACGAGCCCGGCGTATGGAAAACTTTAAAGAGAATTTTAACTTACCGCAAGCTTGAAATTCAGGACTCACATTCATTCTTCCAGCTTGCACCATCAACGCTCAAACCAGAACCGATCGATATCGACACAAAAGTAATTCTTATCGGCAATGATTACATCTATTCTCTTCTTGCAATGTATGAAGATGACTTCAAAAAGATTTTTAAAGTTAAGGCAGATTTTGATTACGAGATAAAGCGGAATGATGAAGTTCTTCTTCAATATGCACGGGTAATTAAAAAATTAATTAAAGAAGAAAAACTACTTGAATTTGATAAAAGCGCAATTGCGTATTTAATTGAAATAGGAGCTAAGTTTGCAGGCAATAAAAATAAGCTTACGGCAAGGTTCTCCCAGATTGCCGACATTGCCCGCGAAGCAAATTTCTGGGCAATAGATGACGGACTCAAAATAGTAAATGCACCTCATGTAAAGAAAGCATATGAAGCAGGAAGAGAGCGGCATGGTCTTCTCGAATCTAAAGTAAATGAAATGATTACCGAGAAAATGGTCCTGATTGATGTCGAAGGAGAAAGAGTAGGGCAGATAAACGGTCTTGCGGTTTTCGATGCCGATTTTTATTCTTTCGGAAGCCCGACGAGAATAACCGCAACAGTTTCTCTCGGCAGCGGCAGCATAATAAATGTTGAGCGCGAAGCCGGTATGAGCGGAAGGCATTACAATAAAGGTGTGCTAATAATTTCCGGATACTTTAGAGAAACCTTCGGGCAAAATTTACCTCTGTCTTTCAATGCCAACTTGGTGTTCGAACAATCTTACGGAACTGTGGACGGCGACAGTGCTTCATGTGCAGAAATTTTTGCTTTGCTGTCAACACTTTCCGGACTGCCGATTAAACAATCAATCGCAGTTACAGGTTCGCTTAATCAAAAAGGAGATGTGCAGCCGATTGGCGGAGTGAATGAAAAGATTGAAGGATTCTTTGACGTCTGCAAAGAGCGCGGCTTTAACGAAAAGCAGGGTGTAATTATCCCGGTTCAAAATATACAGGAACTTATGCTGCGTGAAGATATAATTGAAGCGGTTGCAAATCGTCAGTTTCACATTTACACAATAACAAGAGTTGAAGAAGGAATTGAAATCTTAACCGGAGTAAAATCAGGCAAGCGTGATGCAAAGGGAGTTTACGAAGAGAACAGTGTTTTCGATCTGGTAGAGAAAAAGATTAAAGAGCTTTATGCAAAATCTAAAGCGCAGAAAACAAATAATGAAAATCATACTGAAATAAAGAAGAAAAAGAAAAGGAGTTAAAAATTATTTTAAACGGTAACTTAGCAAAGACGAAGATACTCTGCACACTCGGTCCGGCTACTGCCAGTGCAGAGATGATAAAGAATTTAATGGAAGCGGGAATGGACGGAGTGCGGTTAAATTTTTCGCACAGCGACTATTCATTTTTCGCAAAGATATTTGATGAGATAAATTCGGCATGCGTGGATGAAAAAATTCCGTTAGCAGTTCTTATGGATTTACAAGGACCAAAGATAAGAATAGGAGAATTAAGCGAACCGGAAATAGAAATTTCCAACGGTGACAAAATTGAAATTACAACCAGAGAAGTTTTAGGAACAAAAGATTTAATTTCAACATCCTACAAGCCGCTTCCAAGCGATGCAAAAAATGGTGAAGCAGTTTTAATTGATGACGGACTTATAAGGCTTAGAATAGTTGAAAAGAAAAACGATTCTGTTATTTGCGTAGTTGAGAACGGCGGAATCTTAAAACCTAAAAAAGGAATGAACCTCCCGGGAATGAACCTTTCGACTCCGGCAGTTACGGAAAAAGATTTCCGCGATATTGAATTCGCGCTTCAAAGAAGAGTTGATTATATTGCTCTTTCTTTTGTTAGATCGGCGAAGGACATACTTCATCTTCGACAGTGGCTTAAAGAAAGAAATGTTGATAAACAAATTATTGCTAAGATTGAAAAGAAGGAGGCGGTAGACAACTTTGATGAAATTCTTGAAGCCGCAGACGGCATAATGGTTGCACGAGGCGACCTTGGCGTTGAAATGCCGCCGCAAGAAGTTCCGATAATTCAAAAATCAATTATTAAAAAGTGCAATGCTGTCGGAAAGCTTGTTATTACTGCGACACAAATGCTTGAGTCGATGGTTCATAATCCGATTCCGACACGTGCGGAAGCCTCGGATGTTGCAAACGCCGTACTTGATGGAAGCGACGCAGTAATGCTTAGCGCAGAAACTTCTGTAGGGAAATTTCCGGTTCAATCTGTAAAAATTATGAATGATATTATTTGCAAGACAGGACCGTATTTAATTCCTTTAAAAGATGAAGATTTTATTGTACCTGCAAAGATTGAGGAAAATCTTTTTGATTCGACAGGCAGGGCAATTGCATCCATCAGCAGGCATGTAAATGCGGCGGCAATTGTTGTATTCACTCTTAAAGGAAGAACGGCAAAAAATCTTGCTAAGTTCCGACCAAAAGCAGAGATTATTGCAATCTCAAACAGCTTTGATACGATGAATAATCTTTGTCTGCACTGGGGTGTTACTTCTCTCTTTATGGAAGAAATAGATAAGGAACATATCACCATAGATAAAGCGAAAAAATTAATTCTTGATGAAGGTCTTGTAAAAGAAGGAGACGTAGTTATGTTTACAACCGGCGCTCCTTACTCGGAAAAAAGTCGGGTTAACTGGCTAAGGTTTGAAACGATTTGAAACATTCATTAGTATAATTGAATGCTGAATGAAAGATAATTTCGATTTATTAAGTTATTCAGAATTAATAAAAAACTGACATGCTTATATGCTTTTGAAAATAATCTGATGTTGACAGAGACTGAAAATATGAAATTAGCCGATTGGTGGGAGCCGGCAGAGAAAGGAAAAATTCTTTGTACGCTTTGCCCTAGGTATTGCAAGATTGGCGAAGGTCAGCCGGGTTTTTGTTATATTAGACAGAATCACGGCGGCAAACTTTATACAACTGGATACGGTCATCCGACAGGTTTTGCAATTGATCCGATTGAAAAAAAGCCGCTTAATCATTTTTATCCGGGCACCGGCGTTTTAAGTTTTGGAACTGCAGGCTGCAACCTCGGCTGCAGGTTTTGCCAGAATTGGTCCATCAGCAAAGCAAAGCTTGATGAACTAAATGCACTAAGCGTATCACCGGAAGATGTTGTAAGACTTGCAAAACATTATAACGTTCCATCAATTGCCTTTACTTATAACGATCCCACAATTTTTGGAGAATATGTAATTGATATTTCCAAAATAGCACGCGAAGAAGGAATAAAGACGGTAATGGTAACCGCCGGCTACATTGATAAAGAAGCACGGAAGGATGTTTACAAATATATTGATGCGGCAAACGTTGATCTTAAAGCCTTTACAGAAAGGTTTTATTTCAAGTTGACATTCTCTCATTTGAATGATGTTCTTGATACATTAGTTTGGCTGAAGAATGAAACAAAAGTCTGGTTTGAAATTACGACGCTGCAGATCCCGGATGAAAATGATTCTCCGGAAGAAGTAAAGCTTGAATGCGATTGGATACTAAAAAATTTGGGAGATTCAGTTCCGCTTCACTTTACTGCATTTCATCCGGATTTTAAAATGAGAGATAAAGAAAAAACTCCGGCAAGTACACTGGAGAGTTCAAGAGAAATTGCACTTTCAATGGGAATAAAATATTGTTATGTCGGAAATGTTCACAGCAATGAAGGACAAACTACTTATTGTTACAATTGCAAAACACCGCTTATTAAACGCGATTGGCATTCTATTCTATCCAACAAAATAAAAAGTAGTAAATGTTATAAATGCGGAGCTGAAATTCACGGGAGGTTCAATTGAAGAATAAAACACTCGCTGTAATTCTCGGATTAATCGGCGGAATAGTTTCCGTAATGTATCTGTCAGAGTCAATAAAAATACTTGCTGCACACCTTTTCATTAACGGCGAAGTTGCAATCGTATTTCACGGTTTGAAGCTGGATGTAATTTTGCCCGTTGATACGATTAACAGCTTTTTTGCAATTGCAGCAGTAACAATAACACCGTTTGCAGCTTGCATACTTTTTATCGAAACATCATTTTTATGGCTGAATAAAACCTCCAACGATCATGTGAGGGGCTCGATAATAGTTTTCCAGTTAATTAATATCGGTTATATTATTTTTGCCGCATTCATGGGAATCATCTCAATACTTCTTCCGTTCTCATTTGTTACGGATTGGACAAGGTTCCTGAATAATGAAAGCTTATCTCAGAATCAAAAACTTGTATTCATGTTCTTCGTTCTGTTTATACTTCTCGCTTATATAAATCTTTTAACTAAACGGATTAGAAAAGCTATTCCGGTTATCAACAAGAAATAAAATTAAATCAAATTAAGGATTATTAAATGAATCAACTGAAAAATAAAATCGTATTTATAACAGGAGCTTCCTCCGGCATCGGCAAAGCTTGTGCCGAAGAGTTTGCCAAAGAAGGAGCTTCATTAATTTTATCGGCACGCAGGATAAATCAATTGAGTGAATTTTCAGAATCATTAAAGAAAAAATATAATGTAAAAGTTCTTTCTTTAAAATTAGATGTAAGAAATTTAGATGAGGTAAAAAAAACCGTTTCTTCTCTTCCGGAAGAATGGAAGAAAATAGATATTCTATTAAATAATGCAGGACTTGCAAGAGGCTTGGATAAACTCTATGAAGGCAAGACCTCCGACTGGGAAGAAATGATTGACACGAATGTAAAGGGGTTGCTGTTTGTAACCAGGCAAATCCTTCCGCTCATGGTTGACAGAATGGAAGGACATATCATCAACATCGGCTCTACCGCCGGGCATGAAGTTTATCCGAGCGGAAATGTTTATTGTGCTACCAAGTTTGCCGTAAAAGCCTTAACTCAAGGGATCAGAATTGACACTGTTGATAAAAATATTAGAGTAACCACAGTTGATCCAGGTATGGTCTTAACTGAATTTAGCAATGTACGGTTTTCCGGCGATACAAACAGAGCAGCAAAAGTTTATGAAGGAATAAAACCGCTTTCGGCGGAAGATATTGCTGATGCTGTTTTATTTTGCGCAACGCGACCGCCGCATGTCAACATCAGCGAAGTAATTCTTACGCCAACGCAGCAGGCATCGGTAGCATACGTGCATAGGAAAAAATAAATCATTAAACGAACAGGCTTACATCGCCGGCACCGACTCTTATGACTTCAGGCTCGTCCATGCTCAAATCAATAACGCTTGATGGATCGCCGGCAAGGTTACCGGATGCGAGCATTAGATCTACCAATGGATTAAATATATTTTTTATCTCATTCGGATCGACCAGAATTTGACCCTTCCTATTTGTTGCACTTGTGCTGATAATTGGGTTGCCGAGTTCCTGAACTAATTTTAAAGTGACGGAGTGGTTAGGAACTCTGATGCCGACTGTCTTACGATTACTCCACAATTTCTTCGGAACTAGTTTTGCCGCCGGAAGTATGAAAGTATAAGGTCCGGGAAGCAAGTATTTCATGGTTCTATAAGCATAATCCGATACTTTTGCATATTTTGCTATATCTTTCAAATCTGAACATACAAAGCTGAATAACTTTGAACTGCTGTCATTTTTAATCGAAAAAATTCTTTCCAAAGCATCTTTACTAAATATATCGCAGCCTATTCCGTAGACTGTATCAGTCGGATAAATTATTACGCCACCATTTCTCAGGACTTCAACAGCTTTGTTAATATACCGTAATTGAGGATTCTCGGGATGAAGCTCATAGAATTCCATATAGAACTCCTTTCATAAATGATAATTTATTTATTGAACTGGTTAGCTGAAATGAAGTAATTACCTTAAAAGGTTATTCTTAATTCTAATTTTAAATTTAAGATGGATAAATTAATTGTCAATAGCAATAAAACTAAGCTATTTTTTATCACAGTGATAGTTTCTTTCAAATGAAAATAATTAGTGACGGAGCTATTTTTTCAATTAAATTTTGTTATATTTGCTATTCAAAATTTTAAATAGGAAAAGATTTCAAGGAGAAATAAATGTCCAGGAGATGTCAGGTAACCGGAATTGGACCTGTTAGCGGAAATCATGTATCGCACGCGCATAACAGAAGAAAAAGAAGATTTTTACCTAACCTTCAAAAAAAGAGAATATGGGTACAGGAATTAAACAGATTTGTAACCGTAAAATTATCTGCAAGCGCTGTAAAAACCGTTTCGAAGAACGGTACATCGATAATTGCCAAGCTTGTAAAAGAAAAAGCAATAAAAGCCAGATAAGCTATTACCAATTGAATTTAAAATAAAAAAGGAAAGCTGCTTTGCTTTCCTTTTTTTTGTTTGTACCTATTTTAGATACTCTATTCTCTAACCACCCAAACTTTTATTTTAGCCGTAACACTTGGATGCAGCTTTATGCTGATGCCGTATATTCCCAAGGCTTTAATAGGCTCTTCAATCTCAATTTTTCTCTTATCGATATCGAAGCCTTTTTCTTTTAGAGAATCGGCGATCATCTGGGTAGTAACGGATCCGAAAATTTTATCTTCTTCACCAACTTGTACCGGAATTGATACAGAAACTTTTTCAAGCTCGGTTGAAAGAGTTTCAGCCGCTCTAATTTCCTGTTGAAGTTTCTTTTCAATTGTTTTCTTCTCTTCTTCAAGAGCGTGAATATTTCCCTTCAAAGCCGCGTAGGCAATCTTGCGGGGAATTAAAAAATTTCTTGCAAATCCGTCCTTTACATCAACTACGTCTCCAACCTGACCTAGCGATTCATGGTTTTGCCTTAATATAACTTTCATTTCTTCTCCTATATAATTTTATCTTACGGTATCGGAAACATAAGGCAGCAAAGCCATGTGCCTTGCGCGTTTAATTGCTATCGATAGCTCTCTTTGATATTTTGAACTGGTACCGGTAATCCTCTTTGGAATTATCTTTCCCTGTTCGGTAACATACTTTTGAAGCATCTTTACATCTTTATAATCGATGTATTTTACCTTGTTTTGTGTGAACCTGCAAAACTTCTTTACTTTGATTTCTTTTTTCATTCTTTCACCAAATTATTTTAATAAATCCGATTCTTCGTTTGAAAGAAATTTATCGAAAGAATCTTCGGTATAATCGATTCCTTCAATACCTTCCTCATCAATTACGATATCACTTTCATCCATTTGGGAATCATAACCATCGCCGTTGCCGTTTAGTCTAAGCCGTTTATTTAAAAATTGGATTCGCCTTGCTTTAATTTCAACAATGCTTCTGTTAAATCCTTCATCTGACTTCCAGCTTCTGCTTTGAAGCTCGCCGTCGACCAGGACTGCAGAACCTTTTTTTAATCTTTCCTTGCAGCTTTCTGCAAGCTTATTCCACGCCACAATGCCCACATAGCAAACATCCTCCTGCCAGTTGTTTGTACTATCCTTGTATTTTCTATTTGAAGCTATAGAAAAATTAACTACCGGTGTGTTATTGGTGGTTTGTCTGAAGACAGGATCCTTTGTTAAATTACCAGCTACAATAACGTAGTTAATTTCGGGCATCTTCAATTCAGCCATGGTTTTACTCCTCCATACTTGATCAAAAATTAATTTTTAAGTGTCACTCTGTTCTACTTCCTCATCGATATCTTCAGCCACTGGAGTCTCTTCTACCTTAGCAGTTGGAATATCTGATTCCTCAATAATTGGGGTAATTTTATTTTTCTCCAAATATTCGACTGCGTCACTGTCCAGTTTTATTGTTAGATACCTGAGTATCTGCTCATCGAGCGAATAATTTCTCTCAAGTTTTGAAATGATATTTGACGGTGAGTTAAATCTGAAGAATACATAGTAGCCTATCTTGCTTTTTTTAACAACATAAGCCAGTCTTTTTCTTCCCCACTTCTCAACTTCCCTAATCTCTCCACCATTATTTATAATGGTTTCTCTGATTCGTGAAATAATTTGTTCTATTTGTTCATCATCGAGCGCAGCATTAATAATAACCGCACTCTCGTACACGTTTTGTTTCATTCGTTTTTGTCACCTCCTATGGACATTTAGGCTCTCATTCTTTGATGAGGGCAGGGGTTAATTATGTATTTACTTAAAAACGGTTGCTAATTTATGTAATTGAATTTGAAATTACAAGAAAAATTCTATGAATGAACTTAAAATCTTTTTATGTAGAATAATAGCCAATTAAGCATCTTTTCCGGTTGTTTCAACCTAAATCACTTTCCGTATTTTTTAATGGATTTTCCTTTAAGCTATCTGCTTTTTTCATGGATTTTGAAATTTTACTATTGGTATCCAAAAGGTTCTTAATCCCGCCGCTTATAAATTCCTCAATTAAAAGGCTTCCTGCCTCGAAAGATTTTTTTAATTCAATTGATTCCTCTGCACTAAAATCCGAAAGAACATATGCTGCCATTTCACCTTTCTTAAAATTCTTTCCAATTCCAATTCTTAATCTTGGAAACTTGTCGGATGCAAAATTATAAATCAAGGAACTTAAGCCGTTATGTCCTCCATCGCTGCCAGAGATTTTAACTTTCAGCGAGGCAGTTTCCAAATTAATATCATCATGAAGAACAAGAAAATCTTCTATGTAGAGAGAATACTTTTCAGAAATTTCCAATGCTGCTAATCCGCTGTTGTTGACATAAGTAGTCGGCTTAATTAGAATGAAATCATTTCCTGATAAATTGCCCTCACAAGCATAATAGCTCCCTTTGGACGGATTGAATTCCAAAGTATACTTTTCGGCAAAATAATCAAGCAGCATGAATCCTACATTGTGCCGGTTGTTTTGATATTTACCCCCGGGATTACCGATACCAAAAATAACACGCAATTTTTATAGAATTATTTTTCTTCTTCTTCAGATTTTTCTTTTCCGATTACTTCAGGCTCTTTAGGAGCTTCTTCGGCGCCTTCAGCCGGAGCTTCAACTTCAGCCTTAGGATGAGTTACTGCTATAATAACAGAATCTTCTGAATTTAGAATTGTTAGATTTTCAAGCTTTAAATCTTTTACATGGATTGCATCGCCAATCTTCAAATCCTGAATGTTGATGTCTATATGCTGTGGTATATCCTTTGGCAAGCATTCAATTTCAAGTTTATGTAAAAGCGTTTGAAGTACGCCGCCGTCCTTAATACCGACAGGACTGCCATGGAATTGAAGAGGAACTTCAAGCTGGAATGTTTCACCGCTGGTAAGACCAAGCAAATCAAAATGAACTACTCTATCGGTAATAGGATCGAATTGAACATCTTTAATAACGCACTCTAAATCTTCTTTATCTTTTAATTGAAGAGAAATCAGGTGAGTTTCCTTTGTATAAACAAACGGGTTTATTTCCTTTTCAACCACATCAATCGCAATTGGGCTGCCGTGCTTTGAATAATATATTCCAGGCACTCTTCCATTGCGGCGAATTTCACTTCTTGATGATTTTGTAATGCTCTCTCTTACATTACCCTTCAGTTTAACTTTTTCCATTTTATCTCCAGTAACTTAAATTATCCTTTGTCTATATCGAATAACGAACTAATTGATTCGTTATTGTAAGTTCTTCTAATTGCTTCGGCAAATATTCCCGATGCGCTGATTACTTCAACTTTAGCTTTATCAAGATCTTTATTAAGCGGAATTGTGTCCGTTACATAAAGCTTTGTAAGCTGGGATTTATTAATTCTTTCTATCGCAGGACCAGAAAGCAGCGGATGAGTAATAGCGCCGTAAATATTTTTCGCTCCATGCTTTTTTAAGGCTTCTATTGCTCCTACAAATGTACCTGCAGTGTCAATCAAATCATCAACCAATAGAACATCTTTATCTTCTACATTACCGATTATATGCACTATCTCTGCAAGATTTTGCTTAGGTCTGCGCTTATCGATAACTACCAAATCAGCATGCAAGCGTTTTGCATAAGCTCTTGCAGTTTTAATACCGCCTACATCCGGCGAAACAACAACAAGATTATTTTTAACTTTGTCGAACATTCCGCTGAAAATTGAAGAACCATAAAGATGATCAAATGGGATATCAAAAAATCCCTGAATCTGAGCAGCGTGCAAATCCATTGTCATTACTCTATCTGCGCCGGCAACTGTAATAAGATTTGCCACTAACTTTGCAGTTATAGAAACTCTCGGCTGATCTTTACGATCCTGCCTCGAATAGCCAAAATAAGGTATAACTGCCGTAACCTTTTTTGCCGATGCCCTTTTTGCGGCATCTACCATTATTAAAAGTTCAAGTAAATTTTCTGCCGGAGGATTAGTAGATTGAATAATAAAAACATCGGAACCGCGAATATTTTCACCGAACTTAGCCCAAATTTCACCATCGCTAAATCTTTTTAATTCTACTGCCCCTAAGGTCATTTCTAATTTCTGAGCAATCTTTTCAGATAAGGGTAAATTAGAACTGCCCGAAAAAATCTTATAATCACTCCCAGCCATACAAACTGTTAATCAACATTTATTCAAAAATTAAGACACCAAATATATGCAAAACCCCCTGGCAAGTCAATTCTAAATAAACAATTCCGGATTCACATTTTTTTGTTAAACCAATCAATATAAAAGCCAGTTATCTGCTTTCTTAGGGATTTCCAGACATTTAGAATCTAAAATCGACTATATAAATCTAATCTTTTTTCTTTCGAAGAAGAAAGATAATAACTATTAAAAGCACTAAGCCGGAAAGAGCATAAATCCAAGGAGGTGTTTCTTTCAATTTAAAAGGACGGAAGGTTACGGAAATGGTTTTCCCGCTTCCAATTTGAGCAAGAGTATAATCCCATATTAAGGTTCTGCCGTTTTTGCCGGTTGAATTATCCGTGATAATATCTCCGCCAAAAGTATATTTATATGTAACGTGATATGCATTGCCATTTATTCCAAATCCGGTAACTATTGGCGGAATAAACTGTGAAAATATCTTCTGTCCTTCGGCTCCGTCTTTTAATGAAAAATCTGAGGCAGCAAATGCTTTTGTTTTGTTCAGAGAATCAATGTGTGTAAAAGTTAAGTTAATTACAGCATGCGTAGTACTGTCTGTGGTGTCGGTATAAACCGAAATATTTTTTATTGTAGTATATTCGGACGAGAATTCACTTCTAATTGAGTCCGGATTAAAAATGCCTATCTTGTCAAGCACTTTTGCGCTTTCAACATCAGGCAATTTGGTCCAGAAGATAATTCTCATTGAGCCGGAACCATCTGCATATAGCTGAGTATCCTGGATATAATTTAGGCATCCGGTAAGCATAAGCAAACATGGAAGCAAGAGGAATAAGATTTTTTTCACGATTATTTTAAGTAGATTGTAAAAATTATCAAGCGGAACAATTTCCAAAAAATGTCAGTACTAAGATAAATATCTTTTAATTTAAATTATAGAAATTTTTAGAATTTTTCATTAAGTTTTCAACCATATTTTTTCAGGATGATATATGCCAACATACGATTATAAATGCAAACAATGCGGACACACATTTGAAGTTTTTCAATCCATGAGCGCTGAACCGGTTAAAATTTGTCCCAAATGTAAGGGAGAAGTAAAAAGATTAATCGGTCCCGGCGCAGGTCCAATTTTCAAAGGTTCAGGTTTCTATCAAACAGACTATAAGAATAAGCCAAGCGGCTCGTCTGCAAAAAAAGATTCTTCTAAGACTTCACCGAAAAGTTCTTCGAAATAGAATTCTTTAATTCAAACCCGGATAATTTAAATTTTAAAAATCGGCGCCGAGCGAAATATAAAATTTAGGTGCCGAAAAATGCTGCATGTTGTAAGCCCATGCAAGATCAAACCTGACTAAAAAGGCTAAAAGGAAAATCCTTGCACCCACACCCGTTCCGATTAAGAGGTTTTTTGAAATTATGCTTCCATTATCATCTCGTCCGAATAATTGCAAATCATGATTATTATTCCAAGCAGTACCGGCATCAAGAAAAGCAACGCCCAAAATATTGCTGAATAAAATCGGAAGAGCTCCGGTTACCAAATATCGAATAAATGGGAATCTTAATTCCATATTCATCAAGCCGTATTTAGTACCGATTTCCTGAGCATAATCATATCCTCTTAGCGGAAGTGCCGCAGTCAAGAATGCAAAGTCGGATGGTGAATTAAGCGGAATATTGTTGTTTGCAAAATCTCGATTTATCCAGTTGTCAACTCCGCCGAGAAAAAACCTTTGAGGATTACTTCCCCAAGAATAACCGCCAGACAATCTAAATGCGAATGAATAATCATTCCAGAACCGGAAGTAAGTTCTGTAATCTCCAAGTATTGAGTAAAAGGATAAATTACGATCGATTATACCAGGATTTATCAGATAATCGAAACGATACCTTGTTCCATCAATCGGCGCAGTATAGCCGAATAAAGTATTATCGTGAATAAAGCTGAGCACAGGGACAAGATAAGTTGCCTGCTGATAAGGCGCTGTTGGATCATCTAAATTTTCCATTGTAACATTCAGCCAGCTAAGTCCGCCTTCAATTCTATAAAACTTGTTGAGCGGATAGCTTAAAGAAAAAACTGCGCCGTAATCTCTGAAACGATATAAATCAGAGAGACCATAATTATCTAGGTATAAAAATCTTGCCGTATGAAAAGCCTCGATACCGTAGTTTAATCTTTGCTTTAATGAAAAATAACCGATTCCATAGTCGCTATTTTTTAAATCAATTTGAAGACTCGTTTGACCAATAATTCTGTAATTCCCTAGAACATCACTAAATGAAAGAACGGTGGTTCCAAGCAGTCCATAGAGCGTACTGAAGCCAGCATTGGCATAAACAATATCCGGCGAAAAAGTAATCTTGTATTTGTTTACTCTGTAATTTCCGTTTCTATCTAAGTTGTCTGTAAGAGTAAAATTTGAATTCGTATCTCTCTTAGCTAATATATTGGTTTGATTTTTATTGCCGAAGACATAATTATTTAGATTAACTTGAATTGAATCACCATAAATGCTTGAGGTATCATTATTCAATGCAATCGCTGGATCTTTAATAATATATTGAGTAGAATCAACTTCATGGATTGCCTTTTTCGCAATATCTTCTACCATCGTTTCCTTTTTATGTTCACTATCGACAAAAACAGTAGGCACTAATTTATTCGTATCAAGTTTTATATCGAACGGCTGATTTAGAAGAAACAAATTGTATGAGCCTTTATAAAGAGTTGAAAAGACTAATTTCTTTCCGTCCTTTGATAATGAAAGCTGGTACAATCCGTTTAAGGAATTTGTAATTGGAACCGCAGTCAATTCATCAACTTTTGATAAGGAATCTTTCTTTTCAAGTACTATCCTTTTTTTGTAAATATTATTTATTCCGTTAACATCCGAAAGGAACAAAATCTGCTTTCCATCCGGACCAACAACCGGTGCAAATTGGTTGCTGTTAGGCATATCAGTAATTCTCTCAACTTTATGAGAGTTGATATTAACGCAGTAAATATCGGAATACGTATCAGGATAATTATAAACTTTAACTGTATCTTCAGAACCATGCGTTATGAAGTTTCCTCTATCCGACGAGAAGAAAATCTCTTTGCCGTCAGGAGACCATGCAGGATCGTTATCATTAAAAATATCGTTAGTCAGATTAGTGATCTGTTTAGTATCAAAATTGTAAATGTAAACATCTGACTGTTCCGGAGTATGCCCGATGAATGCAAGATACTTCCCGTTAGGCGACCAGGCTAAACTTTTAATTCCTTCAAAATGAACCGGCAGTTTATATTTATCTTCCGAATTAACATTGATAATATAAATGATATCATCACCATCGCTCTTTGCCGATAATGCAATTTCACTTTCATCTGGCGACCAGCTTAATCCGGGAGTAACCACATTCAACTGTTCAAAGTCAGGGCTCCTATCGCCTTTCACCAAACGCTTAATTATCTTGCCGTCAATCGCGTTCATTATAAAAACATCGAAGTAATAATTTCGGTTTGATATGAACGCGATCTTATCTCCCTGAGGTGACATTGCCGGGCTGGTATTATAAAATCCGCCTCCTTCTTCCGGATCTGTCAGCCGCTTAGCAAATTCGTCCGGGTCTTTTCTTATTGCAATATCGGGCCAATAAATTTTCTTAAGATGCTTCTTCCATCTTTCGTTAAACTCTTTAAGAGTTAAACCTAAAGATGCTTTGAAGCCTTGCTCAAGGCTGCCGGATCCTTTAATCTTATTCATCAGCTCACCGATTTTTTCCGCGCCGTATTTCGATGCAATGTAATGGAAAATTGATTCGCCGGCTCTGTAAGCAACGTAACCGCTAAGCTGATTGATATCCGGCAGGTAATTATTTATAATCGCATCGCGGATAAACATATCGGTATTTATATCCCAGCCGAGCGATTGATATTCCGCCATACCTTCATTAAACCATTGTGGAAGGCTGAGAGTAATGTTATTAGTAATTACATTTTGAAGAGAGCCGCCGTAGAAAAAATCATTCATAACGGCGTGGGTTAGTTCGTGATGGATCAGATGGCGGAACTCGGGGTATGATCCCATAAACTGAACAACAACTCTATTCTTAAATATTTCCGTGAAGCCTTCAATGCCTTCGCTTAAATACTGGTCTGTAACATTTGTTTCCTGAAAATCATTTGTAGAGTTGTAGATGATAAGTGTAATCCGGTTGTTGATCTTGTAATTAAAGCTCTTTTCAAGTGAAGCCAGAGACTGCTCTGCCACCTTTGCGGCAAACTCTGCTAACGTAGAACCTTTGTTGGTAAAATAAATGTCGAAGTGATCCGTCTGGATGTAGTACCAGGTAAAGTCCTTATACTGAACTTTATTCTCGCCGAACTGTGCAAACAGCGATATCTGAACAAAAAAGAAAATGGCAGAAAGACTTAATAACGTTTTCATCTTCGGCATTCATTTATTCCGTTATTATAAAATCAAGCTCTGTTTTTTCAAGATCGACGCGGACCAATTTAACACGCAGCCTGTCGCCAAGACGAAATTGTTTCTTTGATCTTTTACCGACAAAAGCATGTTTCTTTTCATCGTAAACATAAAAATCACCTTCCAGGTCCCGCAGTCTAATTAATCCCTCAGCTAATATATTATTAATTTTAACAAAAATTCCAAAATGCGCCAATCCCGAAATTATCCCATCAAACTCTTCCCCCAGATGTCCTTTCAAATATTCTGCTTGTTTTATCTTTACAGAGAGACGTTCAGCATCAACA
>JAJYSI010000402.1 GCA_021793635.1 Bacteroidota bacterium | reverse complement strand
AGACAATATTGGATCTGGCTAATTCACAATCGGATGGGAAATATGTTTTTGGCGGGACAGATTTTGCGTCGGCGCCTTACAGCCTTTCTCCCGGTAATTCTTCCGTTGGCGTAAATACTGATGTATCCGGTTCGCAATCAATCAGAACATCTCAGAATGTTTTGCAGAAAATAAATATGAGCGGCTCTGAAGTTTTCGGAACGATTCTTTCTCAAAACGGAAATATTGATCCCACGACTGCTGTCGGTGCTACAGTTTCAAGCCAAACAAGCGTTTACGATACTGCAGGAACGCAATATATTTTCAAAACAAATTATACGAAGACCGCCGCAGATACTTATTCAATGACTTACAACATTGTTGACGGCAGTGGAAATACTGTCCTTGCTCAACCGCCGGCGCCAAAATCATTTGTATTTAATTCAGCTAATGGTTCACTGCAAACAGTAAACGGGCAAACACCTGCTCCGATTCAAATTAACCTCCCTTCTAAAAATATCTATTTTACTTTTGATCCAACTGGGATAAATGAAAACACAGGCGCCTCATCTTTATCAACTTCTGCTAACCAAACTACGGATATTTTTAATACTTTGATTGCTGTAAGAAATAATCTTCAAGCCGGAACAAAACCGACTGCCGCTCAAATTCAAGCTATAACAGATTTTAATAACAGGCTTTTAGACAATATTGCTAAAGCCGGCAACAATACTAACCAACTTAGCAATTCAAAAACCTTGTTAACAAACCAACAAACTCAATTACAAAGTATGATTTCAAATGTTCAGGGAGTCGATGTTGCTAAATCGGTTGTTGACCTTCAGAATCAACAAAATGTTCTTCAGGATATTTACCACATGGCGGCTATGGTCAGCTCAAATTCATTGCTGAATTACTTATGATAAGAAAACTTAGCACACTAAGTGGTTTAGCTTTAGGAATACTTTCAATATTCGGAGCTTTCTTTTTGGAAGGCGGGACTTTTAGCGCCCTCTTCTTGATTCCTCCGTTGATCATTGTTTTTGGCGGTACATTTTCGACTGTAATTATTGGGTTTGGGTTTGAAAAGTTCAAAAATATTTTGAAGCTAACTAAATTGGCTTACTTTCCCAATAAATATAATTTACATAGACTTATAAATAATTTGATAGATATTTCGATAATATCAAGGAAGGAAGGTCTTCTTTCTATCGAAAAAAGATTAGACATGATTGATTATGTCTTTCCAAAAAAATTATTGAGGTATGCTATTGACGGAACTGACGCTGACTCTTTGCTAAGCCTTGCATCTTTGGAAATAAAATCAATGCAAGAACGTCATTACTCAAACATTTTTATTTTTACGAAAATGGGCGGCTATGCTCCAACAATGGGCATTATCGGCACTGTTATGGGCTTGATAATGACGCTTGCAAATGCAGGCGGAGATCCAAATTCTTTAATTAAAAATATTGCCTCGGCATTTATTGCAACACTTTGGGGCGTTTTTAGTGCAAATATTTTATGGTTACCAATTGGCGATAAGTTAAAAAAATGTCATCTGGAAGAAAAACATATGATGGAAATCTCGCTGGAAGGTATTTTAGCCTTACAGAGCGGAGAGATACCCTCAATAGTAAAAGCAAGGCTAATAAGCCTGCTTCCGCAAAGAGAGCAATTAGAACTGATGACTCCTTAGAACTTGAAGAATCGCCTTTTCATGAAAGCGGCGATAAGGATCGTTATTTAATTACTTATGCAGATTTAATTACTCTTCTGCTGGGATTGTTCATTATTCTTTACACAATTTCCAATATTGATGCGCACAAATATCAAAAGGTTGTCAATGCAGCCGGCGATATTTTTGGAAGCCGGAGCAAGATTGTAAATCTAAATAATAATATTGTTAACAAACCTTCTGTTCCGGAATTAAGTTTGAAGGCTGAATTAACTAAACTTATTGATAAGTATCATTATAATAACTCAATCAGACTAGAACAAAATGCAAGAGGTATTACGATTCACATCTTGGACGATATTTTGTTTGCATCCGGAAGTGCAAATTTAGCAGATGGTTCTTTGATGATTCTTAATAGGTTAGCTAAAATTTTGAAAGAATTACCGAATGATATTAGAGTCGAAGGTCACACTGATAATGTACCAATTAATACGTCTGCCTTTCCCTCAAACTGGCATCTTTCGGTTGCACGGGCATTAAATACAGCTTATTATCTAATTAAAAATGAAGAGCTAAACCCGGAGAAGATTTCAATCGTAGGTTACTCCGAATACAAACCGATTGATTCAAATGCTACGCCTGAAGGTAGAGCAACAAATAGAAGAGTTGATATTGTAATAATAAAAAAGTAAAGGCTATGAAAATTAACACAAGACAATTTGGCGAAATTGAGTTTAGTCCGGAATTAATGATTAATTTTAGTACCGGAATTTTTGGATTTGAAAACCTAAAGAATTATTTGCTTATAAAAGTTGACGATGATTTTTTCTATTGGCTGAATTCTGTTGAAGAACCGGAAATTGCATTCCCGCTTGTTGGCGTTAGGGTGATTGATGATAAATATCCCCTGGAGAATGAACACGAAGCTTTCGGAATTGTTACAATGAATCCTGACATCCTAAATATTTCGATTAATTTGAAAGCCCCTGTTTATATTAACCAAACAAATAAAACAGGATTTCAAAAAATACTGGATAGTGAAAAATATCCGGTGAATTATAATTTATTCAAAGAAGAATAGCACAGGAAAATTATGCTCATATTAACCAGGAAAATAGATGAGGAAATTAAGATCGGCTCTGAAATTTCAATCAAAGTTCTTTCAATTTCTGAAGGTCAAGTAAAACTTGGCATTGCAGCTCCTAATAATGTTGAGATTTTCCGGAGCGAGATTTATCAAAAAATTAAGCAGGTAACAATTGAGGCTTTGCAAAACAGCAGTAATAAACCTAAAGATCTCTCGAAACTGCGTTTAAATAATATTAGAAAATTGAATAATGAAAGTTGAACAAGGAAAAACAACAGTACTTATTGTTGATGATTCTGATTTAATCTGCCATACTTTAAAAACATTTTTTAGCGATTTTAATCTTGAAGTTTTAACAAGTCATGATGGATTAGATGGTATTCAAAAGGCTGCTGTTAACAAACCTGCATTAATCTTTCTCGATCTTTTAATGCCAAACTTTGATGGTATTAAAATGCTGCAAGTTATTAAGGTGTTGGATAATCTTAAAAATATCCCTGTGATTGTAATTAGTGGTAACACTAATAGATCCAACGTAGTTACTGCAATCGAGAACGGGGCAGATAGAGTAATTTCCAAACCGCTGCAACGTGAAATTATCTTAAAAAATGTTGCTGAAATTTTTGGAGAAGATTTTTTAGCTAAATTGAAGAAGCCAAATTTGTTTTCAAATAATGAAATAAAAGATATTAAAAGAGAATTGGGAGAATATTTCCTGTCAACTTTTCCTCAAAAAAAAGAAAATATATTAAGAGCCCTTGACGAAGGTGATCATGATACCCTGAAGTTTATTATGCATGAAATTAGAGGAATGGGTGGAACAATGGGATACCCAAATCTTAGTCTGTTGGGAAGCGTTATAGAAGATCAACTTGGAGGAAAATATTTGAACTGGGAAAAGCTAAGAGCGATGTGTGATCAGGTTTTTACAGCAGTTAGAGAAATTGAAGTGTCGTTAAAGAAATCAGAGGGATAAAATGTTCGTTATTATTGGATTTTTTGTTGT
>JAJYSI010000401.1 GCA_021793635.1 Bacteroidota bacterium | reverse complement strand
AATTGAAAAAAACAGGGTTTAAACTTGTCATTGGTTCTTGAAAGATCATCGCAATATCATTTCCACGAATGTGACACATTTTCTTCTCAGAAGCATGAGCAAGATTTTCTTTTTGAAATAAAATATTTCCTTCTACTTTTCCCGAAGGTGTTATTAAACGCATAATTGAAAGCGAAGTAACACTTTTCCCACTTCCAGATTCACCGACAATACCTACTATTTCTCGTTCGTTTATTTCAAAACTAATATTTTTAACAACTGGTATGACGCCACTGTCGGTGATGAATGATGCTTTTAACTGCTGTACGCTTATTAATATAGCGTGTCCATTATTTTTCTCCTCTCATAAGCGATACTGCACCATTTGTGGATATGAATAGCAGAGTGAATTGTGAGCTCGTCCCTATGTAATCATATGATTCGTAATCTTGTTTATTCTTCCTTTGTTAAGATTTTTAACACTTAGCAGTCTCGTACGTTTTATAGTGCGACTTAAAAAAGAAGATGATGTAAAAGGGGCTCGGACATAACGAGCTTCAAATAATAAAAAAGGATTGAATCAGCAAATTTTGTTGATCCAATCCTTTTTTTATTCTGTCCGATTCCATGTTTTTATCATGATCATTGTTAATGGCAGTGTATTTCCTTCAGTTTACTGCCATTAACGCAAATCCTCTTTCATTTTTGTTTACTTAAAAATCATCGAAATAACGATATGTTGACTGGAACGAAAGACAGTTGACTCCTGCGGGAACAGCACGAGGCCGAAGATTCCTGTAGCGACGCGGACGAGGAGCTACAGAAGCTGAGGCCGTGCCCGCGGAAAGCAACTGTCTGAAGTGAAAGTCAACATCACTCAATAAAAAATGAAAGGAGTCCAGTTTTATCATCAACTGAACTCCTTTTTCTTATTTAGGTGGGGGTTGGCCCAGCCTCTTTTTGCTCGTTTAATTTAAACATATTTAATAAGGTAGTATTTTTTCTTGCCGCGTCTGATCACGGTAAATTGATCTTCAATGCGATCATGCTCGGTTATTTCATATTGCACATCTGTCTCACGTTCCCCATTTATATAGATCGCACCATTGCGAATATCTTCGCGGGCTTGTCGTTTAGATGGGGAGATATTTGCATTCACGAGTAAATCCACTAGCGAAATGTCTGCTTTTGTTTGCTCGTAAGAAGGAACATCTTTAAATCCTAATTTAATATCTTCCACATTTAATTTTTTAATGTCACCGTGAAATAAAGCATCTGTAATTTTAATTGCCTGGTTTAAGGCTGCCTGCCCATGAACAAGACGAGTCATTTCTTCCGCAAGCGCTTTTTGGGCAGCTCTTTTTTCCGGAGCTTCCATAGTTAACTTTTCTAATTGTTCTATTTCCTCTTTTGACAAGAACGTAAAGTATTTCAAATATTTAATCACATCACGGTCGTCGGTATTTATCCAGAACTGATAAAATTCGTATGGTGATGTCTTTTCAGGATCGAGCCAGATAGCTCCTCCTTCTGTCTTGCCAAACTTTGTGCCATCTGCTTTCGTTACTAGTGGGACGGTCATACCGAAGGCTTTTGCATCCTCATTCGTTTTTCGAATTAACTCCAATCCTGCTGTAATATTCCCCCACTGATCACTACCACCGATTTGCAAGCGACAATTCTTCTTTTCATGTAAATTTAAGTAGTCGTATGACTGCATAATCATGTAAGTAAATTCAGTAAAAGACATTCCCGTTTCCAGTCTACTTTGAACAGAATCCTTCGCTAACATGTAGTTCACACCGAAATATTTGCCGACATCACGTAAAAATTCAATTAAAGTTATTTTCCCAATCCAGTCATAGTTATTAACAATTTCAGCTGGATTTTCCTCTGCTTCAAAATCTAAAAAACGTGACAATTGATTTTTAATACTGTCTGTCCAAGACTGAACGGTTTCCTCTGAGTTTAAAACCCTTTCTACTGTCTTACCGCTTGGATCACCAATTAACCCTGTCCCTCCTCCTACAAGAGCTACCGGTTGATGGCCAGCTAGTTGAAAACGGCGCAATGTTAGTATTGGTAATAAATGGCCGATATGAAGGCTGTCTGCTGTTGGATCAAATCCACAATAAAGCTTAATATTTTCTTCTTTTAATAACTTTTTTAACCCATCTTCATCTGTTACTTGATTTATTAATCCTCGAAATGTTAAATCATCAAAAAGATTACTCAACTGTATAACCTCCCAAATTTTTTCCATGTAAAAAGAAAAATCCCTTCGTATTTAGACGAAGGGACGACTATTTTAGACCGCGTTACCACCCAAATTGAGAATAGGATCTCCACTTAATTGGATAACGGTTTTAGCCGTTTACTGCTACTTATCTTCACAGTAAAAGCTCCAGGATGTAATTCACCAAACAATTTGTGTCGATTTACACTAACCATCGACTCTCTGAATAACAGTGACTGTTGGTTACTATTTTCCTGTCATAGCCAAGCGAATCAAATTGTATTATATTTTAAACACAACTTTATTATAATGTCAAATGAATGAAAAAGAAATGATTATTCACTTGTTCATTATGCTATAATAAAGTTTGATTTTTTGGGAGGGATTGCCACATGCTTCGTAAATGGAAAGAGTTTATGAAAAGATTCATAGCAATTATTCAACATCATACATTGAAAAAAAAGTTGCGTGTTACATATGACGTCATCTGGAACTTACTCCTTATCCTTTTAATCTTTACCGTTGTTGGCGTTTCTTTTGCTGGTGGTGTAGGAGCTGGTTACTTTGCATCCCTTGTAAAAGATGAAAAAGTACGTTCTTATGATGAACTTAAAAAGGATGTATATGATTACGAGGAGACTTCAGAACTTTATTTCGCAAATGATGTTTTTCTTGGCAAGCTTCGATCGGATATCGATCGTGAAGAGATAAGTCTGGATAAAGTTTCTCCACATCTCATTGATGCTGTTATTGCTACAGAAGATCAATACTTTTATGAGCATAATGGAGTTGTACCGAAGGCATTATTACGTGCGATATTCCAAGAGGTAACTAATTCTTCTGTCCAATCGGGTGGAAGTACACTAACACAACAATTGATTAAAAACCAAATTTTAACGAACGAAGTATCCTTTGATCGAAAAGCGAAAGAAATTCTACTCGCATTGCGCTTAGAAAATTTTTTCAAAAAAGATGAAATTTTGGAAGCTTATTTAAATGTTTCTCCATTTGGACGTAATTCATCCGGGCAAAACATTGCGGGCGTGAAAGCTGCTGCAAAAGGGATATTCGGTGTGCAACCGAAAGATTTAACGATTCCCCAAGCAGCTTTTATTGCTGGTTTACCACAAAGTCCTTCTCGATATACTCCGTTTACGAATACGGGGAAAGTAAAAGAAAACCTTGAGCCAGGTTTAAAGCGGATGAAGACTGTATTATATCGAATGCATCAAATTGGTTACATCACTGATAAAGAATATAAACATGCGCTGGAATATGACATTACGAAGGACTTTATTCCACCAACAAAAAAAGCATTTGAAGAATATCCATATTTGACACATGAAATTGAAAGTCAAACAATCAAAATAATGACAAAAGTTCTTGCGGAAAAAGACGGTTTTAGTGAAAAGGACCTTAAAGACGATGAAAATCTTCATAAGAAATATGTAGAACTAGCCGACCGCGATATTAGACAAAACGGCTACCGCATTCATACAACGATAGACAAAGCAATATACGATAAAATGCAAAAAGTAAAA
>JAJYSI010000009.1 GCA_021793635.1 Bacteroidota bacterium | reverse complement strand
GATATCGTATTTCCTATGTCGCCCCGCTTAGCATCGGCTATTGTTAAAACATCATCAGGTATTAACGAAATTGTTTCTGATAAATTTTCTAAACCACGGTTTCCATCTTTTTCATAGAAAGCAAAATTGATTTTATAACCGGCAGCATATTCGGCAGTGGTTTCAATTATTTGTCTATTAAATTCAACTATAGGATTGTTCAAACTATTTAAGTGTTGTGGGATTTTTTCTATATCAGTATCAAGACCAACGCAGATGAATTTTCCTTCCCCATTTTTCTTCTTTAATTTATCTAGTGCTATCATTTTTTCCCAAAATTCTTAAACATCATAGATTCAACCGGAAACTCGGTTCTCTTATTGTATTTTGCATTTTTCTTTTTGTTGTATGGAGTTTCGATGGCGCCTGAAATTTGGAAATAAATAATCTGACCGATAGGCATGCCTTTATAAATTTTCACGGGTTGTTTTACCGATATTTCCAATGTCCAAGTATTACAAAAACCTGCGTCTCCCTTTCCTGCGGTTGAATGAATATCAATACCGAGTCGTCCGATGCTTGATTTCCCTTCAACGAAAGGAACATAATTTCTTGTTTCAGTGTATTCTTCGGTAACACCGAGATAAAGTTTAGATGGCATCAAAATGTATCCATCATTTGGGATTTCAAATCTTGATATTTTGTTGTGAATCTTTGCGTCCAGGATATCATTATCATAAACAGAAAGCCATTTTCCTAGATGGACATCATAACTATTACTACCCAAATTATCTCTATTGAACGGCTCAATCACAATATATCCGTTTTTTATTTCCTCCAAGATTTTTTTGTCGGATAGAATCAATTTATCTCCAATCTATGAATAGTTAAATAAATCAAGTATAATTTTTTCTTGTTCTAAAAACATTTGCAGCAATTCCAAGCATCATCATATCCACTACGAGAGAACTTCCTCCATAACTTAAGAAAGGAAGCGGAATTCCTATTACCGGCATAACTCCAACGACCATTCCTACGTTTATCATAAAATGGATAAGGTAGACTCCAAGAATTCCGATAATTGTTAAGCTCAAAAATTCATCTTTTGTTGACGATGCAATTTTTAATAATCTTATAAAAAGATATAAAAATAGCCCTAATACTATTACTGCACCAATAAAGCCAAACTCTTCTCCGATAACACAAAAAATAAAATCCGTCCATTGTTCCGGAATAAATTGAAGCTGTGTTTGATTGCCTGCCAAAAAACCTTTGCCGAATAACCCCCCGGAACCTACCGCAACTTTTGCCTGAATAGCATTGTATCCTGCTCCCAAAGGATCAGCCCAAGGATTAATAAAAGATCTTATCCTTGTTTGTTGGTGTTCACTTAATATATCGTAAACGTATTTAGTAAAAAATCCAGAAGCAAGATTTAGGGCGAAAATTGAACCGCTAAAGAAAATATCCTTTTTAAAAAGAAAAAGACAAACTACGACCAGGATTAATGAAGCAATTAAATAATAAATTCCGAATAAAGATGATATTGCTATTATTGCCGGTGAAAGGACAATAAAAAGCCCAAATAGACTTATTCCTTTCCAAAAAAGCATGATTAATATTAAACCAAAAAAAACAAACGAGGTTCCTAAATCAGGTTCAACCAGAATTAAAGCAACCGGAATTAATCCGATAGCAAGCGAGATCAAAATATCTTTAAATGTTTCGAGGTCTGTATTTTTTCGGCTTAAAAATATTGACAGAGCCATTATTGTACCAAGCTTTGCAAATTCTGATGGTTGAAATCCTAGTCCTTCAATACCAAGCCAACTTTTTGCACCATAAACTCTTTTGCCGATTGCTAAAACAACAAGTAACAAAATAATTGAGCCGATGTATGAAGGAATTGCAAGAGATTTAAAAGAATTAGTCGGGAGAGAATAAAAAATAAAAAAAGTGATTATAGCCCCTATACCCCAAATTACCTGCTTGTGAAAATTTCCACCTGCATGTGGATTATTAAGGGTAGAGCTATAAATTGCGACTAATCCTATTCCAAATAAAATAAGGGTTGGAATAAATAGCCCAAGATCAAGTTTATCATTTAGTTTATAGTCAATTCTCAAGTTTTGCGCCTATCAATTTGTTATCGAAATTATTTTCCGGCGTTTTTTCTTCATTTTTTAACTTATCTTTTTCTAAGTAAGCATCAACCATTTTTTTTGCAATGGGTGCAGCATAAGTAGCTCCAAATCCGACATTTTCAACTAATACAGCAATTGCAATTTTTGGATTATCATAAGGCGCAAAGCAGATGAACCACGCATGATCTTTACCATGAGGGTTTTGAGCCGTACCAGTTTTCCCGGCAATAGCTATGTCTTTAGATTTTATTCCAGCAGCCGTCCCGTTACCATTCACGACTAAATACATTCCTTCTTTTACGATATTAAATATTTTTTTATCAATTCCTAAATCTATTTTTTTAAAACTAAAAGGAACAAGTTTTTTTGTACCATTAGTAAGATAGCCGCGAACAAGATGCGGTGTATATGTAACACCGTCGTTAGCAATCAAAGCCGCATACTGAGCTAATTGAATCGGAGTAACATTTACTTCGCCCTGACCGATCCCTAAACTTGCCATAATACTTTTAGGCCAGTTTTCCCCATAACGTTTTACATAATACTGGGAACTTGGTATTAGCCCTTTGACTTCATCGTCAATATCGATATGAGTATCCCGGCCAAAGCCAAACAAGTTTGCATATTCATGCCATTTATCCATACCGATTTTATATATCAAATTATAAAAGAAAACATTACACGAATGTTCGATAGCATGAATAACATTTAAAGTCCCATGGCGAGCATCGCATTTAAAATACCTGCCGAAAAATGTTTGTCCGCCTGTACAAGTCGTTGTAAAATTAGTATCTATTATATGATTATTAAGCGCACAAATGGCTTCCATTATTTTAAATGTTGAGCCAGGAGGATTTGCAGATTGCGTTGCCCGGTTAAAAAATGGTTTAGCCGGATCGGTATACAATTTATTTAAATACTCTCTTGATGTGACATAAGAAAATTCACTAAGGTCATAATCTGGTGCGCTAGCCATCGCAAGGATTTCACCGGTTTTAGGTTCAATTGCAACAGCCGCTCCGCTGTAACCTTTCAACTCTTGTTCCGCGACCCTTTGCACATCGGCATCAATTGTAAGGACTAAATCATTTCCTTTAATAGACGGCACATCATCTTTGCCGTCCTTAAATCTTCCTGTCTCTTTTCGACGCGCATTAACCAAGACATATTTATAACCTTTTTTCCCGCGTAGGATACTTTCATAAGCTTTTTCAATTCCCGTGTATCCAATGAAATCTCCGGGTTTATATAAATTTTTATACTTTTCTAAAAGCCTTGGCGAAATTTCTTTTGTGTAACCAAAAATATGTGAACCCCTAATTCCATCAGGATAATCTCTCTGCATTTCCACAATGTAATCAACGCCGGGTAGATGTTCCTCATTTTCTTCAAGCCATGAAACCACTTTAAAATCAATTCCGCGTTTTATCCTTATTGGAATATATCGTGAATAAATTCGATTTTCAGTTAATATTTTGTTTATATAGCCAGGTTTTTCTCCCAATACAGCTTCTAGTGTACTATTTAACTTTTTATTGTATTCAGCCGGAGTAATTCTGAGTGTATATGCGGGGACATTGCTTACCACAATGTTCATATTGCGATCGTAAAAAACTCCTCTGAGAGGTATTTGCTCAATTGCCTTTATACTGTTGTTTGCGGATTTTTCATTATAAAATTTATATTCAAGAATTTGCATCTGGAATAACCGCAAAATCAGAACAGCAAAAAAGACTAAAATCGCAATATAGATTACTGATTTTCGTCCGAATCCACCCGCACTTTGCGTCATGATTCAAAGTTCCTTTTAGGGTAAAAAAAGACTACTAAAAAACTAATTAAAGAAGTATATAGTGCAGGCAAGATACCTTGGTTAAGCAATAAATGGATCAAATTGGTATTTAGATCAACAGAAGAGAAAAAAGAATTTAAAACTGAATTTATAGACGAACACATAAATACAATCAAAACAAAGATATAATTCTTAAAATAATAATCGCGTTTATTTTCATTTGAAAAGTACCCGGCAATAAATCCGGCAACCGTTAAAGAAATCATTGTACTTCCTAGTAAGCTACCGGTTATCATGTCCAAAAGGAATCCATAAAGAAATCCCAAAACCGTTCCGTATAACTGCCCCAACCGCATTGAATAAAACACCAACAGAATAAGGATTAAATCGGGCACAATTCCATGAATTGCGATAATCGGCAAAATGGTAGTTTGGATTAGCAATATCGGGAAAAAAAGTATAATTGACCAGAGATATTCAGAACGCATTTATTTTCTATTATAAAAATTTAATTCGAGGTTATCTTCTTCTTTGCTTTCGACCACTTTTATTACGAAAACGTTCTCAGTTGTAACGAAATCAACAAACGGTTTTATTTTTACTTCATTAAATATACCTGTCGCTACATTATTCAATCCGACCACAACTCCGACAGGAACAGGCATTGCTACAATAGAACTAAGATCCGAAGTAATGATTCTGTCCCCTGGTTCAACATCAAAAGTTTTCGGGACATTAATAATAACCAGGTTGGCTCCATTCCATTTCATAACTCCGTCAACCCGGCTTCTTTCATCCTTTACTGTTAAACTAAGGTCGAGGTTTTCCAGAGTTCGGACTATTGAATAGTTTGAAGAAGTAGAATAAACTATTCCCACTAACCCGAATTCATTTATAACCGGCATACCGGGTCTCACACTGTCTCTTCTTCCTACGTTTAAAGTAAAAGTGCCTTGTGATCTAGATAAGGATTTTGAAACTACGTTCGCAGGTAAAATAGGATAATGGAGAGTATCTTTAATCCCAAGCAGATCTTTTAGTTCGGAATTTTCAATTCCGTACTGTCGTAATTTATTTATTTCCAGCATCAACTCTGCATTGGTTTTTCTGAGAGAAGAATTCTCACTTTTGTACTTTGCAATATCTAAAGCATCAGATATTACAGATGAAAAATTTGCGAAAACGCCAAAGAATACAGAACTAGCCTTTTTAGCCGACTGTTTTTGACTTGAGGATAAAATAATCAGGCTGATAATAAGCAGGAGTACAAGAACGATATATTCTTTAAACTTTTTCCAAATTACTGAAAAAATTTCAAACATTAATATCTTCTATTACGAATTAAAACTTTTGTATAATGATTTAAATTATCAATAACCTTCCCCGCGCCTCTAACAACGGCCGTTAACGGATCTTCGGCAACATGTACAGGAAGATTAGTTTCCATACGAATTCTTTCATCTAAACCTTTTAATAAAGCTCCGCCGCCTGTTAGCATCACTCCACGATCCAGAATATCAGCCGAAAGTTCAGGCGGGGTTCTCTCAAGCGATTGCCTTACTGCATCAACTATTTGGACGACTGCTTCATTCAAAGCCTCCCTAATTTCAACAGAGCTTACCTCAGTAGTTTTAGGAATTCCACCTACTAAATCCCTTCCCTTCACCTGGATAGTTATCTCCTCTTTTAGAGGAACGGCTGAACCAACTTCGCATTTTATAGCTTCGGCAGTTCTTTCACCAATAAGGATATTATGATTTTTTTTGAAAAACTGCATAATGGCATAATTCATTTCATCTCCAGCAATACGAATGGATTCTTCATTCACAATACCGGATAGAGCAATTACCGCAATCTCAGTTGTTCCCCCACCAATATCAATAATCATATTCCCGACAGGTGCTTCTACATCAATTCCGATTCCAATTGCAGCAGCCATTGGTTCGGCTATTAAATGGACTTCCTTTGCTCCGGCATGTTCGGCGCTATCCCGGACAGCTCTTTTTTCAACTTCTGTTACCCCGCTTGGAACTGCAACAACAATTCTTCTGCTTGTAATAGCTCCTGTAGCTTTAACACTTTTAATAAAAGCGCGAATCATTCCTTCAGCTATTTCAAAATCAGCTATTACACCGTCCCGCATAGGGCGAGTAACTCTAATATCTTTATGCTCTCTACCCTGCATTTCTTTTGCCTTATTACCGAGCGCAATAATTCGCTTAGTGTTTTTATCGAAAGCTACTATAGACGGCTCGTTAAGCACAATGCCTTTTCCTTTAACATAAATTAAAGTATTCGCCGTTCCAAGATCCATTGCTATATCGGCGGAAAAAAAATCAAATAAACCCATAATTCCTCTTAATGTTTAAAGTGTCTAATTCCTGTAAAAACCATTGATACATTTTTTTCATTTGCTGCTTCTATTACTTCGCTGTCTCTAACTGATCCACCGGGCTGTATAATAGATGTAGCGCCGTAATTAATTATCTCAAGCAGAGTATCAGGAAATGGGAAAAAAGCATCGGAAGCCGCAACAGAACCGCTTAAATCAAGTCCGTGTTCTTTAGCTTTCATGAAAGCAATTTTAGCAGAATCGAGTCGCGACATTTGTCCCGCACCTACGCCTAGAGTAGTTTTATCTTTCACAAAAACAATCGCGTTTGATTTGGTATGTTTTGCAACAGTCCACGCGAAAAACAAATCTTCTAATTCTTTTTCATCAGGTTTTTTTACAGTTGCAATTTTAATGTTTTCTCTATCTAATGTTTCATGATCCGAGTCCTGAAGAATTACACCACCTGGAATGTTCCTAAAAGATATTTTTTCTTCACTGACAGATTTTAACTGTTTTAATAATCTTCTATCTTTTTTCTTAGTTAAGATTTTAACTGCTTCATCTGTATAGCTTGGGGCACAAATAATTTCTAAGAATATTTCATTTAATTTTAAAGCAAGTTTTTCATCCACTTTCGTAGTAAAAATTACTATTCCACCGAAGGCAGAAACAGGGTCACACTTAAGCGCCTTGCTATAAGCATCAAAAGGGGTATCGCTAATTGCAGCGCCTGCAGGATTTTGATGTTTGATTATAATGCATGTACTGCCACCGGGAGGCAGGTTTTCTCTCAGGTCTTCGGCTAATTCTACACCGGCGATTAAGTCTAAAATATTATTATAAGAAATTTCTTTACCATGAAATACTTCGAAATATTCATTAAAGTTCCCGAACAAAGCAGCATTCTGGTGAGGGTTTTCACCGTACCGTAATGTTTTTTCTTTTGGAAGATTTAGCCGGAAGTGAGTTGATGTTAATTCAAATTTCTTTTCTAAGAAATTTGCGATGTAAGTATCGTAATATGCCGTATGGGAGAAGGCTTCGACTGCAAGTTTTGTCCTTGTTTCAGCACTAATAGAACCGTTTTTTAATTCCTCTAAAAATGGACCATATTGTGAGGGATTGGTAAGCGCTGAAATAAATTTATAATTCTTTGCTGAAGCGCGAATTAAACTTGGTCCGCCGATATCTATGTTCTCAATTATTTCATCCAAATTGGATTTAGGGTTCGAGGCTGTTTTTACAAAAGGATAAAGATTAACACAAACAATATCTATCGGGAATATTTGATTTTCCTCCGCTTGAATTTTGTCTTTGTTGTTATCGCGCCTGAAAAGTATCCCCCCAAATATTTTAGGATGCAATGTCTTTACCCTTCCGTCAAAAATTTCCGGGAATCCGGTAAAATTTGAAATCTCTGTAACCTCAACATTAGCTTGCGATAGTATTTTAGCTGTATTACCTGTGGCTAAAATTTGATAGTTAAAATCCTTAAGAGACTTGGCTAATTCAACAATATTTGTTTTATCCGAAACACTGATTAAAGCTAACTTTTTCAATTAAAAATCCTAATAAGAGAAATTATTTTTCACTTTATTTTAATTAATTATAACTCTTTTTCCGACAATCTTAATTTTTCCTTCTGCGAACTTATTTAGAACAAAAGGAAGAATTTCATGCTCAATATTAAGAACTCTATCTGCTATCTCTTCGGGTGATTTGACATCCGAAATGTCGATACATCTTTGCATTATAATTTTTCCTGTGTCATATGTTTCATCAACAAAGTGAACGGTTGCTCCTGAAACTTTTGCGGATGATTCAAAAACAGCTTTGTGAACATTTATCCCATACATTCCCTTACCGCCGAATGACGGCAATAAAGCGGGATGAATATTAATAATTTTACCTTTGTAAATACTTAAAAAATTATTTGGAATTAATTTTAAATAGCCCGCAAGAACTATAAGCTCAACTTCTAACGATTGCAATGACTCGATGAGTTTTTCATAAGTCACAAAGCCATTATTATTCCCAACACTAAAAGTCAATATGGAAAATTTCTGTGCTATTGAAAAAGCAGGACAATCTATTTTATCGCTAACAACTGCTTTTACCTCAATATTATACTGGATATCGCGACTGTCTAAAATAGCTTTCAAATTAGAACCACGGCCTGAAACAAAAACGGCAATTCTCAAAATAAATCTACCCAAAAAGGTGACAAAAATTAGCTAAATGCAAAAATATTGTCAATGAAAGTCTAACATATTTAAGAGCTAATATATATTTTTTATTTAAAAGTTAATGCAATGAGAAGATTTTTTAGCTTCTTCTGATAATCGTAATCTGAATAACTTTTTGCTTCATCGACAAAATTAATGACTGCGCTAGTGTTTTTTAATTTCTTATCCGCTCTTGCCGCATAATAACAAGCAAATGGCTTAATCCATCTTTCCTGGTCAGAATTTAGAACTTTCGCTGTAAGGGCAAAATTAATCGATTCATCGTATTTACCTAAATAATAAGCAGCATTACTTAAGTAAAGATATACTTCCGCCTTTAGTCTATCTGTTTGTATCCTTTCAAGTAACGAAGTTAACGAATCGAATGCAGCTTTATATCTGCCATCTTCAATCATATTTTCATCTTTTATAGCATCCATTTCGGTATATGCCATAGTGCGTTTAGTAAATATTTCACCTTTGCGCTTGGCATAAATATCGTCTTCCAAATCCATATTCCCTTCGCCGGTCAGATCATAATATTTAACAGCTTCTGCGCGGTTACCGGTTATTTCATAAGAAACCGCTAAACGAAAAGCCGCAATACCTTTATAATCATTGCTTGGACTATTATTTAGAAAGTTAAGATAATATGTTTTTGCAGAATCAAATTGGTTTTCTTTGAAAAATATATCACCTTTTAAAAATTCGGAAAAAGAAATGAGCTGCTTAAAATCTGAATTGTCATTCTTTAATAATTTCGTTAATATAATTTTCGCTTCATTAAGATTATGCTTCTTAATTTGTAAAACTGCTAGAGAATATCGGAAAAGCAAATTCCCTGGATACATTGCTGTCAGGTTGTTTAAATATCTATTTGCCGCGTTGTAATCATCAAGAAAATCTGATAGAATTTGCGCAGAATAATATTCCGCTTCTACTTTTACTAGATTTCCGTTTTCGGCAGCTTTGTGGATTAAGCTTAAACCATTATCAACATTCCCGTTAATGCCTGCAAGGTTAAGCGCCCATTTGAATGCTGAGGGAATTTGCCCTACAGCAAAATTGTACAAACCCAATCCCAAATACGCATCATATTTTGATGAGTCCTTTGCGAGAGTTTCGTTTAAATACGATTCGGATTTTTTGCTTGCCCAAACAGCATCCAAAAATTTTTGCGCTTTAATAAAAGCAATTGCTCTATAGCTGTAATCTGAACCTAATGTATAAAGTATATCTGTGTTATCAGGGTCTTTTTCTAATAAATTGTTTGCTTTTATAATTGCGGTATCAGAATATGAGATGAAAGTTTGGAAGTTCTCAACGTCTTGGTTGCTAAGGTAATACCATAAGTAAATAGAGGATTCGTAATGATATCCGCGCGGATCTGAAGGATATCTTTTTATCAAACCTTCAAAGATATTTTTTGCTTTTTCCCACTTAAAATCATAACTGTATTGAAGTCCAGTTTTTACCAAATGGTTTATTACGGGTTGTGCGAAAAGACTATTTTGATAAAGGAATAAGAATAACAAAATTAGTAAAAGATTTTGGAAGAAAATTTTTGTGGAAATAAAAAGTCTTAGAAAAGTAGTGTCATTTTTTTTTCTGTCACAAATAAAAAGATCGGATTTATTCATCTTTGGCAAAATTCTTTTTTTCTTCGGCATAATTTGATGAAGCCTTAATAAATTCTCGGAATAATGGATGTGCCTTAGTGGCTCTTGATTTTAGTTCAGGGTGAAATTGACAGCCAAGGAACCATCTATGTGAAGGTAGTTCTATAATCTCAACCAATTCTTTATCCGGTGATAATCCGCTAAAAACCATCCCGTTATCGGCTAGTGTGTTTCTAAATTTATTATTTACTTCATAACGGTGTCTGTGACGTTCAGAAATAAAATTTGTCTTATAAGCTTCCATTGCTTTTGTTCCGTCTTGAATAGTGCATGGGTAAGCGCCAAGCCGCATAGAAGCGCCCATATTTTTAATGTTTTTTTGATCCGGCATTAAATCAATAACACTAAATTTATTAGCTTTAAATTCCGAGCTATGAGCTTTTTTCAATCCGCAAACATTTCTGGCAAACTCAATAACTGCGCATTGCAAGCCGAGGCAAATTCCAAAAAATGGGATATCATTTTCTCTTGCATACCGAATTGCGTTAATTTTTCCTTCAATTCCTCTTTCGCCAAAACCCGGAGCAACTAAAATTCCGCTAACGCCTTTTAAAAGTTCTCCCGCTTCTACAGTCTC
The DNA here is from genome assembly GCA_021793635.1 of Bacteroidota bacterium. The sequence continues at coordinate 9,883 of JAJYSI010000009.1, read as the reverse complement.
AAGCAATTCTGCACTAATCGACCTCACCTTAACTTTTGCATTATTTTCGGCACCGGCATGCACAAATGCTTCCATAATACTTTTATAAGCATCCATGTGATCGATATATTTTCCACAAAGAGCTACTTCAACAGTTCTTGACGGACTCTTGATATTTAAGACTAAATTTTCCCAATCTTCAAGCTTAGATTTTTTTTCCGGTAGATGTAGTCTCTTCATTACAATTTGATCAAATTTCTCTTTGAACAGAACAAGAGGGACTTCATAAATTGAAGAACAATCGTAAGCCGAAATAACAGACCTGGAATCAACATTGCAGAATAAGGCAATTTTATCACGAATATCTTTTGCGATTTTCTTTTCCGAACGACAGATTAATACATCGGGCTGAATTCCTAGCTCAAGCAAATTCTTTACGCTGTGCTGAGTTGGTTTTGTTTTCACTTCACCCGCAGATGCAATATACGGAACAAGAGTTACGTGAATGTTCATTGTATTTTTTCTACCGAATTGTAGCATCAACTGACGCATTGCTTCAATGAAAGGTAAACTTTCAATATCACCAACAGTTCCGCCAATTTCAGTAATGATAATGTCATATTCGCCAAGTTCTGCAAGCTTAATCATCCGGTGTTTAATTTCGTCTGTAATATGAGGAATAACTTGAACTGTTGCCCCCAAAAAATCTCCGCGTCTTTCCTTGTTAATCACTTCAAAATAAACTTGTCCGGTTGTAGTGTTGTTTGCCTTAGACATATTCACATCAAGAAACCGTTCATAATGACCGAGGTCTAAATCTGTTTCAGCGCCGTCATCAGTAACATATACTTCACCGTGTTGAAAGGGGTTCATAGTGCCCGGATCAACATTGATGTAAGGATCAAACTTCTGAATTGTTACTTTGAAACCTCTTTGTTTTAATAGGAGACCTAGCGAGGAAGCAGTTATGCCCTTTCCGAGCGAGGATACTACTCCGCCCGTGACGAATATAAATTTCACTTTGTTCTTTGAAATCATTTTTTCAATTCTTTATTTGTTAAACTATGAAATAAATTCTTTTACAAAATAGGTGGTGACCGATTTTGGTCTAATGATCGGGGCGTTCATAGCTCTATTAATTACTGCTTGAGCGGTTAATCCTAAGCTTCGGGAAACAGCGAAAACAACCGTATAATATGAAAATTCTTTCAATCCATAATGATAAAGCATCGAGCCGGAAGCTGCATCTACATTTGGCCATGGATTTTTTATCTTTTCTATTTTTTTCAATTCTTCAGGGACAACTTCATATAGTCTTGCTACGGTTATAAAAAGCGGGTCATCTGGAAAATGATTTTTACCAAACTGTAAAAAGCCTTCAAATCTTGGGTCGGTAACTCTTAAAACTGCATGACCGTATCCCGGGATTACCTTTCCCGAATTTAATGTATCCCAAACAATTTCTTTTAGTTGTTCTTTTGACGGAGCGTCTCCATATTTTCGCATTATCTCAAGAATCCATTTTAAACATTCTTGATTTGCCAAACCATGAAGAGGCCCGGCTAAACCATCGAAGCCACCGGACAATGAATAATAAATATCGGATAAAGCAGAATTTATTGTGAGATTAGTCAAAGCGCTAACATTGCCACCTTCATGGTCACAGTGAGCAACCAAATAAAGTCTCATAAGATCATTAAATTCTTCTTTCTTACTTTTATCTAAGCCTAACATGTGAACATAATCGCCAGTTAAATCCATTGCAGGGTCAGGCAGGATAATCTCACCTTTGTTAAAACGCATTCTATAAATCCCCGCAGCAATTGCCGGAAGTTTTGCTACAAGATTTAGCGCATCTTCCAAAGTCGCTTTCCAATAATCTTCTTTTCGCATTCCATCATCATATCTATGTGCAAAAACTGACTCCTTTTGTAAAACCAGTATTGCAGTGTTTAGCATGGTCATCGGATGAGAATCTTTTGGCATGCTTCTTAAAACATCCCAAATATATTGAGGAACATTTTTTCTACTTCTTATTTCAGACGAAAAATCAGCAAGTTGATTTTTATCGGGAAGCTCTGAAGTCAGAAGGAGAAAGAATATTTCTTCAGGTGTTTTATCCAATAATTTCTTCAGTGGAATTTCCCGAATGATTAAACCTTGGTCCTGCGGAACTCTTGAAGTATCACAAATTAAAGAAGCTACACCGCGCATTCCGCCGTAAGCCTGTGCCACAGTTACTTGAGATAATATTTTTGCCCCACCTTTTTCAATAATCGCGCTTTCTTCTTTTCTCCATTCGACTATTTTTTTAGAGAGTATATCAAAAATTGTAGACATTCAACGTACCTTTTATACTTTATTTAACAGAAGGGATTTAAAATTATTGGGCTCAAAGTGATTTGATTGTTACTTCTTATTCAATAATTTATTCACCTAAAATTGATTATATTATTTAAATAATGTATCAATCACAAATTTATGCATTTATGAAAAACAAAAATAATTGCGTGTGAAACGTTTATAGAATGAATTTTAGAATGCACTTGAAAAAATAGATTATTGACTAAAAGATGAGTTTTAACTAAGGTAACAAAATAATAATTTTATATTATGTTTTATTTCAAACATTAAACAAATGAAAAATATCCTTGTCTAATACGAAAATAGCGGAAGATTACAATTTGATAACTAATTTGAAGCAAAAAGCATTTCTTATTTCTCTTTTATTATTACTCTTGACAGCGATAATGCTTGGACAGGATACAACAGTCAGTTTGGCTTTTAAGAATAATCGCCCTCAAAGATGGCCAATCCTGTTGTATCGTCCTGATTTATCCTATCAGCTTTGGCAGCAGTTTAAGCTAATCCAGGATGCAAATGCAGGTGATGCTCTGGCAGAGCATGAGCTTGGAATTAGATATTTAACTGGCCAAGGATTTCCTAATGATACAACACTTAGCGCTTATTGGATTGGAAAAGCAGCAAAACAAAAATTAACCGGAGCTTGTTATAATTACGGAATTCTTTTAACTAACGGTTGGGGAATTTCATGGAATCCTTTTAAGGCTTTTAATTATTTTGTTGAAGCTGCAAATGATGATATGCCTCAAGCAGAGTATATAGTAGGCCTAAGTTACACGGACAACCTTGTAGTAAAACGAGATTGGTCAAAAGCATATTTCTGGCTAAAGAAAGCCGCCGCTAATGGATTCGTTCCCGCAAAAGAAGCTTTGACTGAATTGCTTAAAAGAATTTCCCTTTCTTCAATTGACACGGCTAACTCCCAGGTTAAGGTTGAAAGCAATAAGTTTAAAAAAGAAAATTCTAATGATAAAGTTTTAGCATCTTCGACGGGTCTTGTATTTATAGATTTTGCTTCTCTAAAAGATACTATGCAAACTATTTCAGACCGAATGATTTTGGATGATATACTGCATGAAGGAAACGATAGTCTAGCAAAAGCTTTGAATATAAGCTACCAAAATGATTCAACTTTTAAGTTTGATTCAATAAGTTTAAAACTATTAAAAGACTTTGCAGAGAACGGCAGTCCGGAGGCCCTTACATTGCTGGGCAAGCTATATATGGAAGGAATTTATTTCAAAAGGGATTTAATAAAATCAGCAGAATATTACATTCGCGCTGCCAGACTTGATTCTCCGCGTGCACCGATTTTACTTTGGGATGAAATTAATAAAAATAATTTTTTAAGTGTATTGAAAAATCGAGTAGATAAAAATGACCCCCGTGCCATGTATGTTTGGTACGGTTTATTTACTTTAGAATTTAATAATCAAATAACGGACAAGGATGCAGCAAATTTTTTAATCAAAGCCTCCGCCTTAAAATTTATTCCGGCGATTAATGAATTAGGTCTAAATTTTTATACAGGCAAAATATTTCCGGTTGATAAAACCAAGGCGCTAAATATTTGGAAAGAAGCGGCGGGGTTAGGCAGCAAAGAAGCGGAACTGCGGTTGATCATAAATAATCTTTATGATGGAAATATAGTAGGCGAAGATTCGCTTTACATTGATTCATTAAAAGATTTTATTTCGGAAGGTTCCGTGCTGGCACAAGCCAGTCTAGGTTATTGTTATGAAAATGGAATCGCAGTAAATAAAAATTTAGGATTAGCAGCGAAGTACTTGCGTTTTGCTGCACAACGCGGTAGCATGTATGCTTACAATGAAATAAAAAAGATGTACGATGAAATTAGGCCAAAAGGTAATGAGTTCAATCTTAATTAATATTAGAGATAAACATTGGCAAACTTCAACCGGATACAAAGACTATTTCAATTTTATACAAGCGATTTAAGCATTAAAGAAATCGAGAAGCTGGTAAAGCGCGATATACCAGAGCTTTATGATTTTTATGCAAGCCGTATGAAACAGTCAGAGAAGCCAAAGAATTCCATATCGGGACTCATTCATTTCCTAAAAAATCTTTTCTTTGAGTTTTTAAATCTGCTCACACCAATAAGAAGAATAATATACTCAGTTGCATTAATATTTTTTGTAATTGCAATTATTAATAATAATTGGAATTTAATAATTTATTCCTTTCTTCTTTTGAATCTTTTAATAGCATTTGAACTTGCAGATAAATTAACAGCTAAAAATGAACTCGCAGTCGCCCGTGAGATTCAGAAAAGCTTGATGCCGCAAAGTCCTCCCAAAAATAGTTATTTTGAAATCAGCGCTTGCTACGAACCGGCAAAGGAAGTGGGCGGAGATTATTATGACTTTATAAACTATGACTCAGCGCCTGACAAAATATTTATAGCGATCGGAGATATTTCTGGCAAAGGGATGGCAGCGGCAATTTACATGGTTCAGGTACAGGCAATTTTACGCAATATTGCGGGCGAATGTACAACGCCAAAAACTATTTTGACCAATTTAAATAAAAGCTTAAAAAATATTTTACAAAAAGGTTCATTTTTTACAATAAGCCTTGCTTCGATGAATTCAAACGGGACACTTCATCTTTGCCGGGCAGGACATTTACCATTGCTTTATTTCAGAAATAAATCAAACGATTGTGTGAACATCATTCCGAGTGGAATCGGAATTGGTTTGACACAAAGTGAAATATTTGTAAACTCTCTTGAACAGATTGAGATTAAAGCAGAACGAGGAGATATTTTAGTTTTTTTTACAGATGGAGTAGTAGAATCGATGAACGGAAGTCTGCATGAATACGGAATAGACAGGTTAAAAAATATCATAATGCAAAATTCGCAAAAAACCGCAATAGAAATTCAGCAAGCAATTTTGGACAGCGTAAGCTTATTTCAAGATATACATCCCGCTAATGATGATCTTACAATGATAATATTGAAAGCAATTTAGAATATTTCTTATAAACTCGATTTAATCTACTTACTGTTTGTAACTTTAGAAACTTCAACTTTTTGAAGGATAATTAACCCCGCCAAAAAGAACAATCCGATTGCAAGCACAGCAAACCGTTGATTAGAAACATTAGCGACAATACCGTAGACAAGAGGTCCTATAACGGCAGAGGACTTTCCGAACAAACCATCATAAAAACCGAAGAACTCGGCTTCCCTTTCCTTAGGAGTAAGAAGCGCCATTAAACTTCTGCTGCAAGATTGTGAAGAGCCGATGGAAAGCCCAGCCAGCAAGCCTACAACATAAAAACCAGCGATTGAGTTATCGAAATAAGCGCCTACAATTACAAAAAGCCAGATAACCAACGTTATAGAAATAGTTTTTTTGGGGCCTATATGGTCTGAAATTATACCAAAAATAAATGCTCCCAAAATGGCAGTACTTTGGACAATAATGAAAAAATAAATTATCTGAGCATCGGTCATTTTTAAAATACCCGAAGCAAAAATTGAAGCAAATGCAATGATCGTAATGATGGCATCATTATACAAGAAAAAAGCTAAAAGAAATCCTGAAACAGATGGATATTTATTGTGAAAGAAAATAGCTTTAAAGGTATCAGCGCTTTTTCGAATTCCGTTTCTAATTATACCTTTTCTTAATCTACCTTCGACATTCGGTTCGCTAATAAACAGAAAAAGAGGAATTGAAAATATTAGAAAGAAAAGAGCGGCAACGACGAAGGATAGGCGGATATAAAAATAATAGTCAGAAGAACTTTGCTGGGGCAGTAATAGTTTTATTATTAAAAGCACAGAAAGCGCGCCGACATAGCCCATTGCAAAACCATAGCCGGAAACTCGTCCAAAATTTTTTTTCTCAGTGATATTGGGAAGAAAAGCATCGTAAAAGACCACTCCCCCTTCATATCCGATGTTAGCAAGAATAAAAAGGACCATTCCTAAGATAATATCGCCTTTTTGGACGTTAAACATAAGTGCAGTGCACAAAATTGTTACAGATGAAAAGATTAGAAGAAATCTTTTTCTATTTCGCGAGACATCTGCGATAGCTCCAAGTGGTGGGCTAAGAAAAGCAGTAATTATCATTGAAATGCTGACAGATAAACCCCAGAGCCAGACTTTACCGCCTGTAACATAATTAGAAAAATATTTTGAATAGATAACGGTAATGACGATAACTGAAAAAGAAGTTCTGGCAAAGTCGAACAATGTCCAGAAAAATATTCTAGATTTATTTTTCATGGATCATTTTTGAGGTGGTGTTTTCGAAATAGTTTCTTCCAATAATCCGCGGCCGGATTTGTCCAATTTCCCTGAATCTTTTAACTCAGATAAAACTGCATCTAAAATTCCATTGATGAACTTTCCGCTTCCTGCAGTGCTGTATATTTTTGCAATTTCAATTTCTTCATTGATAGAAACTTTCGGAGGAATGTCCGGAAAATACAGCAGTTCACAAATTCCCATTTGCAAAAGGATCTTATCGATAAGCGCAATCCTGTTTAACTCCCAATTATCAACACGTTGCTTTATCATTTTTTCTAGTTCATCTTTATGAATTAGTACACGATTTACAAGATCATTTGCAAAATCTCTATCTGATTTATCTGAAACATCTGAAAGCACTCCGTTCACCAAGCTTTCAAGCGATTCCTTATTCATAGAATAAGCATATAGTATTTGAAGAACTCTTTCCCTGACCAAACGTCTTTTAAAACTTTGAGACATATTTTAATTCAATATTTTTTATCAAAACTTAACTGATTGAAAATCCTGTGTGTAAATTTATAATTAAATCCGCTTTATAAAAACCTGCCTGTCCGGTAGGCAGGTCGAAATTAACTTTTTGTTAAAGAGCAAATAGCCAAAATACAGTTAAAGCAATGCTTTCCCTCAACTTGTAGTATAGTTTATGCTCAGTACTTAAATCCAAGTCAGAAGCTGAGACATAGGTTTTTATGTGAAAAAATTTGCATATTTCCTTAACACGGGTTAAATGATAACCGTCCGAAACTATAACAATATGACTTATGTTCTTCTTTACAAGCAAACTATCTTTTATAAATTTGATTTGTTCAAGTGTCGACGCTGTTTTTTTTTCAAGCCAAAGATCACGAAGATTAATATTTTGAGGCTTTATATAATCAAAAGCAACCTCTGCTTCGCTTAATTCGCCTGGAGCATTTCCTCCGGTAAATTGAATTTTATTTATGATACCTTTTTTATACAACTCAACGGCTTTATCGACTCTTGCAGCAAGGCTTGGGCTAACAGAATTATGCGACCAAACTGCAGCCCCTAAAACTACAGCAACATTTGTCTGATTTCTCTTAAACGGAAATTTTTCATTTCTACCCAAGCTTAAATGGATATAAAAAAAAGCAAATGCCAACAAAACAAAGACCAACACAAACGAATTAACAAAGGCCCTAAGGAATATTAGTTCTTTTGCGCCAAATATTATTTGCCAAATGAACATTATTTGAAGAAAGATAAAAAATTGATAAATGGAGAACAAAACTCCAATGATAACTTTCTTAAAGGGATGGTCTAAAACATAAATATTTGGTAGAGGTAAATCAATTCTTGTGCTAAGAAATGCAAGCAATAAAATAGCAGAAGTAATGATTGTATAAGTCATTAATATCTTCGGCTTATAACTTTTACCTTTTTGAAAAGAATAAATTATTAGAGCAAGAATCAGTAATGCTGAAAATAGAAGATCAAGTAGATTTCCAAGGTACATTAGCCTGAAATCTTTTAACGGTAAATCCTGATTATTATATTTAATGAAAAAAAGAAAAAGTAAATCTGCAATAGTAAAAAAGATCGCTAAAGTAATGACGAAACTTTTACTAAATAATATTTTTCTTTTTACATGCATTGCGATAAACTGGATTTAATTCAATCTTGTTTGTACCCGGGAGATTCAGACAAATGATTTTCTCAAAAAATTTATGGAGTGTGCAATATTTTTAATAATGTCACTTGCTGTATAAGTATATTCAGTGAAATCTTTCAATAATAAATCTGCAGAAAGACTGTGCAGATATACGCCACAGACTATTGCTTTTTCAATAATTTCTTTTTCTGTATAGACCCCTGAATTGGTTTTTGTAGAAGATTCCCATTGCGCTAATAAGCCGGCAAGCATTCCGGTTAAAACATCACCGCTGCCAAATTTTGCCATACCTGGATTACCTGTAGTGTTTATCAATGCATCGCCGGAAGGTGTGAAAATAATAGTAGGAGCATCTTTTAATACCAGATAACTTCCCGTTTCTTTTACAAATTCTTTTCCGAATTTCAATATATCATTTTCTAATTCTTCAGAAGAAACGCCAATTAGATTTGCAAACTCACCGTGATGCGGAGTAAAGATTATTTTCCGCAAACCTCCCTGCCGGGAATTTAAGCTCAATTTCTTATATTTGTTTTCATTTAAGGCAAAGATTGCATCCGCATCAATTACCATTATTTTATCTTTGAATTTCTTAATGATTTGAAATACCGCTTCCCGGGTTTCTTCATTTCTTCCAAGACCTGGTCCAATTGCGATTGAATCAGCCCATTCAATTCTCTTACTTATCTCGGGGATATTTTCAACTCTAAAAAATCCTTTACCGTCATCTTTGTATGATTGGACTATAACTTCCAACAATTTTTTGTGGATAAATTTCTTTGCTGATTTAGGAAAGCATAAAACCGATGCACCCGCACCCGTCTTTAATGAGGAAAAAGAGGAAAGAACCGCTGCACCCGGCAAAGTTGAAGAGCCTGCAATTATTAAAGCTTTCCCCGACGAATATTTATTTATATCTTTTTTCTTGGAAGGCAATGATTCTAAAGCATCTTCGGGTTCAATCAAATATTCCTCTGCCGGATATTTTTCAAAATGTTCGAGACTTAACCCGATATTTCCTTTCACAGTATCACCGCAAAAACTTTTGCCTTTGCCAAAAAACAATCCTCTTTTAAATTCGCCGAGTGTAATTGTCAAATCCGAATTGAAAATATTCTTGCCAAATCCGGTATCCGCATTTAATCCGGTAGGAATATCAATCGCAACTTTAAAGCTATTAAGATTATTTACATAAGATACTATTTCATTAAAAGGCTCACGTAACTCGCCTGATGTCCCGCTTCCGAGCATTGCATCAAAAATAACATTGCATGTCGAAAGGATTGTAAGACTGGCAGCAGAATCGTATTTCTTCAAAATTATTTTGGGGTTAATAGCTGCAAGATTTTTTAATATATTAAAATTGATTAGACAATCGCCTGACATTTCTTCATTATTACCTAAATAGATAACATTTACTCTAAAACCATAATTTGCAAAATGTCGGGCAACGGCAAAACCGTCTCCACCGTTGTTGCCTTTCCCGCAAACAAAACCTAATGAAGATATTTTTAAGTTTAATTCTTGAAATTTTTCTGTAGAAATATTAAAGATTTGAAGTGCAGCATTTTCCATTAATACAACACTTGGAATGCCAAGTTGATTTATAGCAAAAC
>JAJYSI010000400.1 GCA_021793635.1 Bacteroidota bacterium | reverse complement strand
TCCGATCTACAATGTTAACTATTCTTGGCATTGTTGTCGGAATTTTTTCTATTATCGTCATCATGACAATTATAACGATGCTTCAGACTACCATTGAAGAAGGGATGCAATTCCTAAGCAAAAATACTTTTGAAATCAGAAAGTTTCCCGCAATTATGTCCCACGGTGATTGGGAAAAATTCAGAAACAGGAAAGATATAACACTGGATGATTTTTACCGCTTCCAGGATATGATGAAAAATGTAAGAGCATTAGGGGCATATGAAGCTTCATGGGGGAAAATTATTAAGTACGGAAGCAGGGAAACAAATCCGAATTCCAATATTGTCGGTGTAACACAACAGGTTTATCAAACGCTTAATCTTGAAATTGAAACCGGCAGAGAGTTCAGAGATTATGATATTGAATATGCGAATCATGTTTGCGTGCTTGGAAATTATATCGTCGAAAAGATTTTCTACAACATCGATCCGATTGGAAAAGAAGTTAGAGTTGACGGCAAGCCGTATACCGTAATCGGAACTCTTAAAAAGAAACCTGACATTTTCGGTGAAACTCAGGATAATTATATAGTAATTCCGATAACTACTTACCAATCGATCTATGGCAGAAATCATTCGGACGTTGATATAACAGTTATGGCTAATTCAAAAGAAAATTACGAAGCAACTATTGAAGCAGCAATCGGATACATGCGAACAATTAGAAAGGTTCCGCCAGGACAGGAAAACGATTTTGAAATCTTTAGTAATGAATCCGTAATGAACCAGATAAACGATATAACAGGAGGAGTCAAAATCGGTGCAATGGTTGTTTCTATTATTGCCTTAATTGCTGCCGGAGTAGGTATAATGAATATAATGCTTGTATCGGTTACCGAAAGGACGCGTGAAATAGGCATACGTAAAGCAGTTGGTGCAAAGAAGAAAAATATTCTTCTGCAATTCCTTTTTGAAGCTGTGGTACTTTGTTTGATTGGAGGATTATTAGGAATTATACTTGGCGTCGGAGTAGGTAATTTCGCAGGCTCTTATTTAACAGATACAACCGTCATTCCATACGACTGGGTTGCAATTGGTTTAACTCTGTGTGTAATTGTCGGCGTAATATTCGGAACTTATCCGGCTTATAAAGCTGCTAACCTGGATCCGATTGAAGCGCTTAGATATGAATAATTAGAATTATAAATTCAAACTTAAAAAATGCCGGCGTAAGTATTCGGATGAAACTGCTTGCTTTTGAAAAGGAATTACAACCTAAAACTGGATTTGATGAAGATCTTCTAAAGGCAGAAGCAAAAAGAGTCCTTGAACTTTACGAGCAAGGTTTTATAAGAGAAATATATTTTAATAAAAATAATCACTCGGCAGTTATATTACTTGAATGCGAGGGTGAAAATGAAGCAAAGTATATTCTTAACTCACTTCCGCTTGTAAAGGAAGGGAAGATAGCTTTCGAATTAATTCATTTGATTCCATACGACGGCTTTTCAAGATTATTGAAATAAATCTTTTTGCATTTCAAGAATTGAAAGCAAAAGCTCGTTCGTAATAGGGCTGAGTAAGAAAGTAATTTGATTATAATTCCGGAGATCAATCATTACAATCCTTCCCAAAATAACTTTATCATTTTAGCTGAGTAATAGAAGGAGTTGTACTATTATTTATTGGAAGATATGATCTGTTTACATCTCCTGCTTCAATGCAGTTAAAATCCTGGGTAACATCAGAATTTAAAATAGTAATAGTTGAAGGACCGGAAAATATCCAATCAGGTCGGTTGAATGAATTAATAAGTTTAACAAATCTTTTACAAACTAATAAAGCATCTGTGCTGTTAATTTTATTATCGCTGCTTACATCTGCGGCTTCAGTCTGCAAAGAATCAAAATCTTCCTGCTTAAGAAAATATTTTGCTATAACCATTGCGTCTGTAGAATTGACTCCTCTTAACGGCTCGTTAGATGATAAGCCGACTTCATAATTTCCCGGAATTAAATTAGAGAAAGAATATTGTCCGGTACTATCAGTCATAGTAGAATCGGTTCCTTCTGTTGAGCTTAATATGATTTTTACATTTTGAATGGGGGAATTATTCGAATTATCATAATAGACGTGACCACTTAATGAATAAACAGCGCCGCCGGTTAAGATTATATTATCTTCTCCGGGAATTACATTAGCACGTACAACATAATTACTGCCGTTATAAAAAGACGAATAAGTATTTATACTATCACCTTGGCTGACTGTAACCTGTTTCCAGCTTTGAGGTACGGTAATATCAACTGTTAAAGGATAATTATAGATTGATGTATCCAATCCGCAAGTTGAAGAGATTTCAATCTGGCTGTTTGAGGAAGAAACAATATTGTAAGTAAAATCCTGCCGCTCTTTAATATACTTTGCTACTTCACCGTAAGTTGCTTCCCATACAAGACCGCTGTCAGACTTTTGTTTTACCCATTGACAAAGTTCATCTAACCAGTAAGTAGATGTTGGGTAATACATAGTCGTATCTCCGCCGTTAGATATTTGCGACATGGGAACAACTTCATGTGTAAAAAAAACAGCCCAGTCTCCGGTATTTATAGATTCATTTTGGACATTGTAAGTATAAGTATCAAATTCATCCTGATCATCGGAAACAGAATTGCGGGGCAAATTGTATTCGGGAGTTTCGCTTGCTACATCAAACCAGTCCAATCCGTTTATTTTAGAAGGTTCAGCATAAGCCCCGCAAGTGCGGGCAGAAATAAAATACTGCGATGCAACTTTTTCAACAGTGCTGTCATAACTACAATAAGGATAGGCAAGAGTAACGCATTTATATCCGGGAATTTTTTGCTCTATAATTTGCTGCGACTGATATAATTCGTAAGTAAGAGTATTTGGAGTATAAATATCTCCAACTGGTAATTTTGTTAAATCCGGATGAGTCATTGTGTGGGCAGCTATTTCATGACCTTCAGCCGCCATATCCTTAAACTGCCACCAATAACCGTATCTCCAATCTTGCGGCGGACCATCTGTAACAGCGCCGGCAATTACGAAGAAGGTTGCTTTCATTCCATATTTATCAAGTATAGGTAGTGCATAAGTATATTGGCTCTCAAAAGAATCATCAAAGCTGAATGTGAAAGCAGACTTCTTATTATCAGCCCATTTCTTTACCGAAACAACTCCATAGCCTGATTGTATCTGATTTTTTTTATTCTGCTTGTTTATATTTCCTTTGGCTGCTCCTAACAAATTTACAATATTTAGAAGAACCAACGCTGTTAAAGCAATAAATTTTTTCATCTCTGGTGTTTTCTGCTATCTTCTGGAAATTTTAACGGAAATTTTTATTTAATATTTGTTTCGTTCTTAGAAATAATTATAAAAATGTTACATCATAAACCTTTTAATTCAGCTAATTATTGGATTTTAGCAGTAAATAAAAGGATTTTTAATATTCCTGCCGTTAATTATTCAAGAATAAAGCCAAAACCGATCTTAACCGCAGATTCTTTAAAATCCGCGTAAACTTAAATCAGGTATCTAATCGATTAAATTATTTGCATTTAATTGATTTAATTCGGAAGTTTACAAAAACAGATAAAGTGAATGGGAACTTCAAATGTATATTTACTTAAAAATTACCTGCAGCAGCAATAGGTTCGATTAATTACTGTTTAAATGAAGGATATAGATCCGAAAAATGAATAGAAATAAAGTGATAAGCTATTAATCGGTCAATTTTAGGATAAAAATAATTTCTAAAGAGATTTTCCCGGTTCTT
>JAJYSI010000399.1 GCA_021793635.1 Bacteroidota bacterium | reverse complement strand
GGAACTTAGGAGTGCAACGGTATTTCCTTTTTCATCTTTGATTAGGGAGTTACGCCAATAGACAAAAATCTCTTTGCCGGATTTAGTAATGACAGGGTTTTCAAAGTTTGAAACAATTTCGCCTTCTTCACCAAACAATTTTTGAAAATATTCTTTTAGCTTATCTTGATGAACTTTAGGAACGATATTTTCGATCCAGTTTTTTCCAACGATTTCTTCCCGCGAATAACCGAGCAGATCGCAGCCGCCTTTATTAACGAGGGTTACATTGCCATTTTTTGTAATCACTAAAAATATTGCATCGGTAAGGTCAAGGATAGACTGAAGGTTGTAATGTCCATCATTTAAACTTGGATCAATTTCTATATTTTTTTGTGTTTTCACTTTTTTCAATTTAATGAAAGGGTCAATTATAAAATTAGTACATATATCAGTTAAATATAATTATTTTAATTGAGAGTTGGAATTGTATAAACACAAGACAGAATTAAGCAGCAATAAGCTATGTCTTTCCCTTATCACTTCGCACTCTGACATTTTGTTATACCTAAATTCTTTTTCTTCTTATTTTTTTCCCTAAATCCTCCTCCGCTCCACCAAACCTCTATCATGCCTTTAACAACCATTCAATTCTTATCTAAATATTTTCGAAAAAAATCTGCCAAATTGGCACAAATTCATTCACCTATATTGATGTGAAAGGTAAGGGTATTTGCCTGAACAAAAATGTATTAGTGATGAAGCAACCACCTTAGATTTTCCCCACAATAAAAACTTTCTAAACATCCTTAACGATTTTATTCTCTAATTTGCCAATATTGCCTACTGCCTATTGCCTACTCCTACTGCCCCACGACCCTCTCCCCTAGGTTTAATATCAATTTTATATATTTTTGGGTTACAATAATATTATGTATGAGTAACAAAAATTATTCTCTAAACTAAATAGATTAAAATTATGAAAACTTATCATTTACTTTTTGGCGTTTTTATGTTTACAATCATTCTAACAGGTGCCGCTCTTTCACAGGAAAATCAGAAGGGAGATTTTCTAACTCAAGCTATGGATACTACGGTTAATCCCGGTGTAGACTTTTTCAAGTATGCTACGGGGACGTGGATGAAGAATAATCCTATCCCGGAATCGGAAAGGGCTTGGGGCATCGGGAATCTTGTCCAGGAGGAAACATATTCAAGGTTAAGGAAAATTTTAGAGCAGGCTAAATTATCTGCTGCAGTCAAAGGAACCAATGAGCAGAAATTAGGCGATTTTTATTTTACGGGAATGGATTCTGCCGGAATAGAGAGTGAGGGGATTAAACCTTTAACGCCTGAGTTAGATAAAATAAATTCTATCAAAAATAAAAATGAGCTGTTCAGCGTTGTCGCCCTTCTTCAAAAGGAAGGGGTTAACGCTATGTTCGGTTTATCCGTAAATCAGGATGACAAGAATAGCGGTATCTGGGCTTTGTATATGACTCAAGGCGGTCTCGGTCTTCCTAATAGAGAATATTATTTCAGAAATGATTCAAGAACAGAAAATATTAGGGCCGAATATAAAAAGCATATCGCAAAGATGTTTGAGTTATTAGGCGATAATAGCAGCGAAGCCGTTAAGGATGCAAATGATGTCTTTGGTATAGAAATTTTTCTTGCCGACTCTTCAAGAAAGTTGGAGGATTTGCGTGATCCGTATTCGAACTATAATAAGATGTCTGTCGCAGGGCTTGAATCAATTGCACCTTCAGTTAAGTGGAATGAAGTTTTAAGTAAAGCAGGCGCAAAGCTGCCGGATTCGCTTGTCGTCGGTCAACCGGAATTTTATAAGGCTTTAAGCGCTGCAATAGATAAATTCAGCATAGGTCAATGGAAGGCGTATTTAAGGTGGCATTTAATAAATGCGTTTGCCGATAGGTTAAGCAGTCCGTTTGAAAAGGAAAATTTCCATTTCAAAGGTACGGTTATGGCCGGGGTAAAAGAGGAAAGACCGAGATGGAAACGGGTTCAGGACGCTGTTGAAGCCGCTATGGGAGAATTGCTAGGACAAATTTATGTAAAGGAATATTATTCTGCTGCAACGAAGGCACGTTACGTTAAGCTTGTGAATAATATGGTTGACGCATTTGCCGAAAGGATAAAGAAGCTTAATTGGATGAGCGACGCAACTAAAGAGAAAGCATTATATAAGTTGAGCAAGATGACGAAGAAAGTCGGATATCCCGATAAGTGGAAAGACTTTTCAAAATTGGTTGTCGATAGAAGTTCGTACGTAAGGAATACGATAAATGCAAATATATTTTGGTTTAACCGTTCTGTTGATAGAATCGGGACGGAGGTAGATAGGAGTGAATGGGATATGACACCGCAGACTTATAATGCTTATTATAATCCGTCAAATAATGAGATAGTTTTGCCGGCAGCAATGTTTATAGTACCGGGAGTGCCGGACTCACTTCTTGATGATGCAGTGGTATACTCTTATGCTGGAGCGTCAACAATTGGACATGAAATGACACATGGATTTGATGATCAAGGAAGGCAGTATGATGCTAAAGGAAATTTATCTAACTGGTGGACAAATGAGGATGTCAAAAAGTTTAATGAAAGAACTAAGCTTATGGTTGAACAGTTTGATAATTACGTGGTACTCGATAGTATGCACATTAACGGTAAAGCCACATTAGGAGAAAATATTGCGGATCTCGGCGGTAATGTAATAGGTTATGATGCTTTCATGAAAACAGAACAATTCAAGGAGGGGGAAAAAATAAACGGGCTTACTCCTTCCCAAAGATTCTGGCTTGGTTATGCTTATTCGTGGTTAGGGCATGCAAGACCTGAAGCGATTGCTCAACAGGTGTTGACTGATGTACATTCTCCAAATTTTCTGCGAGTGAATGGTCCTTTGAGTGATATAGCGGCTTTTTATAAGGCGTTCAATATTAAAAAAGGAGAACCAATGTGGAGAGAGAAAGATAAGAGAGTTAGGATTTGGTGAAAGTAAATTTATCCACTTTAACCTTCGAGGTTTTCCTAAACCTCGAAGGTTTTTTCAGTATGATAAAGTCTCACCTTTCAATTTCATTCCGGCACGTGAACTAAAAAATATTCTTTGGCGGATTTCCCGATTGATTTTGCTTCGGATATCGACATGTGCATTCCGTCCGGAGTAGCATCTTCATGCCCAGCTTCAATAATTGCAAGATCTGAATCCTTCGCCATCTTTACTAGTTCTTCACAATATGCAGTATCACCACCATAACAAATTTTCAATTTGTTAAATGTAAATTTGAATCCAAGCGCCGGGACTTGCCTTGTAGTTTTTTCGTCATGTAAATATTCTTTATGTATTACTGGGAATGGATGTATTGTTACGCCTTTGCTTTTAATTGCTTTAGTGTTGTCAATTTCTTTTAGGTTGATTTTATAAGGAAGGGTTTTCTCGTAGACTTTTTGGAATGCGTGATAAATACTTTCAATCTCGACACATCCTTTCGGATAATAAATTGATAGAGAGGTTTTCTTGTTCATAACGCGCATATAGGTTAGCAAAGCCCAAACGCCACCTACATGGTCGTGATGACCGTGAGTAATAAATAAATCAGTGATTGACAGTATCTTTTTCGTACCGATTTCTATATTAAGGTCTCTTAAAATTCCGTCGCCGGGATCAACGACAAAATAATTATTATCCGCAGTAATTAAAATTCCGGTAGCAATATTCGGAATCGAGCAAAATATTTTAATCGAATAATTATCCCTTTTCATTTTTAATTTCCACACCGGGA
>JAJYSI010000398.1 GCA_021793635.1 Bacteroidota bacterium | reverse complement strand
TCTGGGGATTAATGTTCATGAGAAAACTATTTATTATTTGTCTGCTGAAGCTTCTCCTCTTGAACAACAGCTTTACTCTATAAAATTTGACGGTTCGGGAGAGAATCGACTTACTAAAATTCAGGGCTTTCACCAGGTAAACATGTCGCCTAGTACAAAATATTATATTGATTCTTATTCAAATATAAACCTGCCCCGACAAGTCGAACTTTGGAATACTAATGGAAAGATGTTAAAGAAATTAGAAAATAATTCGGACGTAACAACATATTTGGCAACACATGTTTACTCACCAAAAGAGCTTTTTAGTTTTGAAACATCTGACTCAGTAAAATTGGATTGTTCAATGATTAAGCCAGTAAATTTCGATTCTACTAAAAAGTATCCGGTGATTCTATCAATTTATGGCGGACCAGAATCCCACTCTGTTTATAATTCTTTTGAGGCATCCGGTTGGAATCAATATTTGGCTCAGCAAGGCTATATTATTGTTGACGTGAATAACAGAGGTAATGCAAATTACGGCAGCGCATTTATGAAAATTGTTTATGGTCAACTCGGTAAATGGGAGAGCAACGACTTTGTTGAAACGGCTCATTATTTAGCTACTCTTCCTTATGTCGACTCAAAAAACATGGCGATTATGGGAACGAGCTACGGAGGTTACAGTACTGTATTTACAATGCTAACACATCCAGGAGTTTTTAAAATCGGAATAGCGAATTCGCCAGTAACTGATTGGCGATTGTATGATGATATATATACTGAAAGATACATGAACCTGATAGATAAAAATAAGGAAGGTTATATCCAGAGCGATGCGATGACTCATGCATCAAATCTTCAGGGGAAATTGCTTCTGATTCATTCAACAATGGATGATAATGTCCATGTACAGAATACGATGCAGCTATTAACAGCGCTTACAAATGCAGGTAAAGATGCTGATGTAAGAATATTTCCTCCAGGAGCACACGGCGCAGCATATAATCTTGCAAGTTATACTTTAATGTTGGAGGTGTACGACCATTATCTAAACCGGAATTTAAAAGGAAATTGCGATCAGCCCGACATAAATAAATAGTTTAATGTATTACAAAAAAAGGGGGTATATACCTCCTTTTTTTCTATTACTTATTTTAAACAACCTTTGGAATATCTGCCTACAACCAGGCAGTCCTGCATACCGGTAGACAAGTTGGAAAAATGGAGTAATGGTAAAGATTATTTCTTTCTCATTATTCCAACATTCCATTACTCCACCATTCCTGTTTTCAGAAGTACCCTTTTAATTACTGTTTGGGATAACCCCATCATTTGCGTCTATCGGAAGTTTTATAATATAAGTTTCATTTTTTTTATTCTCTAACGAAATATCCCTAAGCCAAGGGTTATAATATTTTAATGTTTTGTAATTAATTCCATGACTTATTGCATAGTCAGCCCAATTATCGACCGAAGAATCAATTTTAACATTCGTAGTCCTTAGTGGAGGATAAAGATCACCAGGTTTTAAATAATAACCATATTTGTGAGGATCAGAGAAAATTATTTTCAGCGCAAGCATTCTAGCTACGTATCGTGATGTTTCTTCGCTTAAAAGCAGATTATAATAATCATTAGCTTTTTCCTTCTGCATAAGTTTGACTATTCCGTTAAGTCCCATATTATAAGATGCTGCTGCTAAGGTCCAGCTTTTTAATTCATCATACCCATCAAGCAGATATTTGCATGCGGCTTCAGTTGATTTTTCAACGTTATATCGTTCATCTATCTCATCATTTATTTCAAGCCCATATTTTTTTGCCGGCTGCTCCGTGAATTGCCAAAACCCTACTGCTCCAGCATAAGAGGTAGTGTTTGATAGGTTGCTCTCGATTAAGGCAAGATACTTGAAATCTTCAGGGACATTATATTTTTTTAAGATCGGTATGATTACGGGGAACCATCTATTAGCTCTTTTCATCCCTAAAATTGTAGAAGAAAACCAAAATGTATTTACAAGTAATTCCCGGTCAACTCTTTCTCTCACTTCAAAATTATTTAGAGGTACTTTTTCTCCCGCAAAGTATAATTCGGAAGGAATTTCAGGCGAGGTAACTCTAATATTTACGGTTGAATCTGTAATAAAGTTATTTGTGCCTGGCTCCGCAATTTTTGAAACTCCAGTATTAATAAACAAAGTCAAAACAGTTAGTGCCCCTAATGCAAAATAGAATACCTTCGAGCTTATCTTCTTACTACCCTTCTGATTTTCCATATTATTTGCTCAATTGTTTTACAAATGAAATATATAAAATTTATTTCAAATTAAAATTAAATTGACTTTGTGTTTGGAAATAGAAGAAATGTAAGGTGAAAATTTTATAGTTAGCTGTTCCATTTCACTTAGCCGTGAAATGGAACGCTAATCAAGAAATATTAGCCTAAGTAGGCTTTTAGATTTTTACTTTTAGATGGGTGTCTTAAGCTACGGATAGCTTTTTCCTTAATTTGACGAACTCTTTCGCGTGTCAAGTTAAATCTTTCGCCGATCTCTTCAAGAGTAGCAGATCTTTCACTATTAATTCCGAAATAAAGTCTTAAAACATTTGCTTCTCTTTCGCTTAATGTTGAAAGTACGCTTTCAACTTCACTTTTTAGAGATTCATGCATAAGCTTTACGTCTGGTGCCGGCTGTTGATCATTTGGGAGAATATCGATCAGACTGTTCTTATCATCGTCGCCGGAAAATGGAGCATCCATTGAAACATGCCTGCCGTATAGTTGCAATGTGTCTACAACTTCGTCAGTTTTCATCTCAAGTTCTGTTGCAAGTTCTGCAGCGCTTGGCTTTCTTTCAAATTCCTGTTCTAATTTGGAATATGCTTTCCCAAGCTTATTCAAAGTACCAACGCGGTTTAAAGGTAATCTTACCATTCGCGACTGCTCGGCTATTGCTTGCATGATTGATTGGCGTATCCACCACACCGCATAGGAAATAAACTTAAATCCTCTCGTCTCGTCAAATCTTTCTGCGGCTTTAATTAACCCGAGGTTACCTTCGTTAATTAAATCTCCCAAAGATAATCCTTGATTCTGAAATTGTTTAGCTACGCTTACTACGAATCTTAAATTTGCTTTAGTCAAAGCTTCGAGAGCATGGCGGTCTCCCTTTTTAATTCGTTTTGCCAGCTCAATTTCCATGTCTGGAGTAATGAGGTTAACTTTACCGATTTCAAGCAAATACTGATCAAGTGATTTGCTTTCGCGGTTAGTAAATTGCTTCGTTATTTTCAATTTTGGCTTACTCCTTTTTAATTGAATATTTAAAAAACAAGCTATAAATATAAGTGATTTTCTTGAAAATTTATAAGGCAAAAACTAATCTACTTTACCTTTTATGTCAAATTTGCATAAAAACGTTCAAAATACTTCATTTTCGAAATATTTTTACACTTGTTTAATTATTAGACGGGCTTATTTCATTTGGGTTTCAAAATAAATGATTGTTTTTTTAGGAAAGACTGATAATTTGTCTAAAAATCGAGATGCGTTTGATTTTCGCCCATTTCTTTCTTCTTATGTCTCTGCTCCTTTAGAAAATTCCCAAAATTCTCTCGGGAAATAACATATACTTTACCAACCCGTACTGCTTTTAACTTTCCTTCATTGATATAATAAAGAATAGTTGATTTACTCAAGCTTAAAAGTTTTGCTATTTCCTGGACACTGAAAAATTCCTTCATATTAAGTATCTCAAAAAAAATTAAAAGCCTTTACTCATAGCAATTTTATACGTTAACTTAATCTTT
>JAJYSI010000397.1 GCA_021793635.1 Bacteroidota bacterium | reverse complement strand
TTAATTCTCATCGTTTTTCTTTTCTCTATAATATTTACAATCGTAGTAAATGTTCAGATGCTGATTAGAGTTTTTGGAAATGGATTTTATTTCTGGGGCGGACACTTAGCACATATTGGATTTGCTCTTTTTTTATTCGGCGTTTTAGCTTCGAGCGCCTTAAGTAAATCGCAGCAGATTGACCTGCCGCTTGGTGTCAAAACAAACGTGCTAAATTATAACCTAACATTTGTTGGCGCAAAGCCAATAGCTGGCGGTAACAAGTACGCCTTCGATATAACCGTAAGTGAAAAGAACAGAAATTTTACTGCTTCGCCTGTAATGTATATTTCGGAATTCAATAATGATATAATGAGAGAGCCTTATATTTATGCCGGCTTAACTAAAGATTTATATTTCTCGCCGCTCTCTTATGTTGATAATAACGATAACAACCAAACAAAAGCAGAACATACTTCTCTAAAAGACAACTCTGCAGCTGCTCCTTCAGAAATATTAACAATAGAAGTTAGCACAAAGCCTTTCATAAGCTTTGTCTGGATAGGAGTTTTTATTATGTCAATTGGTTTCGTTATAGTTGTTTTAAGGCGGAATAGAGAGGACAAAATCTTAAACCTATAATTAATATTATGAATATAAATGAAGTAGTTTTGGGTGATGGAATAATGGTAAAATTTCAAAAAATATTAAATCCTTTAACTCATAAAAGCCTGTTGAAGACTTACTCTGTGAAACTCTGTGCTTACTCTGTGGTACTCTGTGTAACTAATCGGTTGTACCATTATTCCAATACTCCATTACTCCACAATCTAAAAACTTATGACGATTTTTATAAATAACATACTTACTAACAAAATCATTGAGGTGGGCTCATGAAAAAATATCTAATTGGCGCTGGTGCCGTAATAGTGATTCTAATTATCGGCGGTCTGATTTACATGTATTCCGGAATATTTGATATCAGTGCAAGGGTTCCTCACGATGCACTAACAATGTGGGCGATGAATACAGTTCGCGATAATTCAATAAAACATAATGCGGATAATAATCTTAAAGCTCCGGATCTTAAAGATTCTGATCTTGTGAAAATGGGCTTCGTTCATTACCGCGAAATGTGCGTAGGCTGTCACGGCGGTCCCGGAATCGAGCGAAGTGAAATCGGACAAGGGCTTTATCCCAAGGCTCCATCGCTTGCACGCGTTGCTAACGATTGGACTCCGCAACAGCTTTTCTGGATTACTAAAAACGGCTTAAAGATGACCGGCATGCCCGCATTTGGGCCAACGCATTCAGATGATATGATTTGGGCTATTGTGGCTTTTACCAAAAAGCTTCCGGCATTAACTAAAGAACAATATCAAGCTCTCGATAAAGAAACTCAAGGCGAAAGCGACGAATAAAAAATGAATAGCAAAATCCTAAAATTATTTATTTTACTTTTTATCTTATTTCTATCCGGCTACTCTTATAGTCAAGAAATGAATTCTAATAACCTCGATAGAAACTTTATAAAAGACAGTCTCGAAATTCATGATATGCACAAGGATATAAAAGATTCTTTGGCAAAAAATAAAATATACGTTATGATGCCTCGTATCCTATATAGAAAAAAGCAATCTGAACCCTGCCTCAGCGGTCGCCCGGGGTATCATAACTTTTTATCAAAAGAAAGTAAAAAAAACAATTAGATTATGATTAACTCTCTAACACTGGAAAAGAACGTAAGCGAAGATATAAAAATTTCTCCCATCAATGTGCTGCTGATAATTAGCATATCGATTGTAATTGCTCATTTTTTAGTTATGCTCATTGGCATTACATCTTATCATCCGCAACCACTGGCAGAAATAATAGTTGACTCTATCATATTGATATCCTTACTCTTTCCTTTGCTTTATTTTTTGGCATTCCGTCCTTTAATTTCTCAAATCAACCAAAAGGTAAAAGCTCAACGCTCTCTAATCGTAAACGAAAGAAAATTTAAAAATCTTGTTGAAACTATGAACGAAGCAGTAGTAATTCAAAATAACGAAGGAGTAATTACTTTCGTAAATAATAGATTTTCTGAAATGCTCGGCTTTGAGAGCAATGACCTTATTGGTCATAAACTTATTGATTTCTTAGATGAAGAAAATATCACAGCCTTAAAAAATAGTTATAGTGAATTTCCATTTGACAAGCGTTTATCATCCGAAATGTCCTGGAGAAATATTAAAAGGCAAGAACTATATACTGTCGTTTCTCCTTCAGCAGTCTACGATGAAAATTTGAAAGCAGCCGGTACTCTTCTCGTTGTTACAGATATAACTTCGCGCAAACAGTTGGAACTTGATTTAATAAATGCAAGAGACAAAGCTGAGGAAGGAGATAAGCTTAAGTCTGCTTTCCTTAGTCTCATTTCTCACGAGATTAGAACTCCTATAAATGTAATTGTAAACTTCTTAAAATTAATTAAAGAAGACTTCCACGATAATCTTACAGACGAACTTAAAGACTATGTTAATTATATCGAGTCCGGCTCTAAGCGATTAATCAGAACTATCGAGCTTATTTTGAACATGGCGACGGAGTTAACAAAAGGCTCCAAACCGGTTCCAGAAAGAATTATAATAAGCGAAGAATTGCTTCCTACTGTCATTAACGAATTTTTTTGTGCAGCCGAATCTAAAAATGTTAAGCTGAATTATTTTGTTGACTCTGAAGCGGAAATCTTTGCCGATAAGTTTATGCTTTCCCAAATACTTCTTCATCTTGTAGGCAACGCCGTGAAATTTACAACTAAAGGTGAAATTGCGATTACGCTTTACAAAAAAAATGATAAACAATGCGTCGATGTTAAGGACACCGGCATAGGTATCTCACAGCAGTTTCAGCCGAAAATGTTTCAAATATTTTCGCAGGAAGAAAACGGTTACAGCCGCTCTTATGAAGGCAATGGTCTTGGCTTGGCTCTTGTTAAAAAATACTGCCAGTTAAATAGGATTGATATTCGTGTAAACAGCAAGAAAGGCGAAGGCTCTGCCTTTACTCTTATTTTTAATCAAAACTAATTTTTAACTTGAAACTCGTTCTAATAAATAATTAACTTTAACATAAATAAAATAATAGATTGGAGAATCAATATGAAAACTCAAAACTCACCCAGCAGCCTTTTAAGAAATTGTTGCTCTATAACATTAGCACTATTTCTTTTATTCATCTTCACCAGCTCATCTTTAGCGCAGGGAATGGGCGGCGGAATGAACCTGCCTGCCGGTCAGGCAGGTCAGCATATGCAGAACATGAACAACCAGATGTCTAATATGCAAAGCATGATGAGCCAGATGAACAAGATGATGGATAAAAGTAACCAGATGATGAACTCGATGAACTCCGGAATGAAAGGGAATATGAAGGGGATGGACATGAAAGGTATGGGTAGTAGTAACGGTATGATGGGCATGACGCAAAATATGAACGATATGGGCAAGACCATGAAAACAATGCTAACACAAATGCAGACTATCATGAAGAATAATGAGATGATGAAAAACGGCGAAATGAAATCCCACATGGACGGAATGATGAAAGATATGCAAGGCATGATGAAAAACTACGGCGCCATGCTTAATAACTCCGAACAAATGCAAAAAGGTAAAAAATAAATTGAATCTTATAGGAAGCTGGTATTTGCCGGCTTCCTAATTGTTCTTTCTCATTTTTATTTGCCTTTCTGGCGCTAATTATTCGAATTCTATTTTTTCTTTCTGCAAAGATTACTACCAAAAGATTTTTTTAATATAAGTAAACTATTATATGA
>JAJYSI010000396.1 GCA_021793635.1 Bacteroidota bacterium | reverse complement strand
GGCGATACCTTCATCCCATCCCCGAATTACCTTTCCTTCACCAAGTATAAAATCGAACGGAACGCCTCTTTTTATAGAGGAATCAAAAATGTTTCCGTCAGTAAGATAACCTGTATAATTTACCTCGACCTGCTTACCGGCTTCAGCTTTTTCACCGGTTCCTTTGGTAATAACAATATATTTTAATCCGCTTGCAGTTGTAATAGTATCCTTTACGGCAAGACTATCCTGCGCAAAAGAATTAAACGATAAAAATAATACAACCCAAAACGAGCACAATAATGTTTTCAAATTTAACCTCTATTCTATTTTATTTTGAAATTTGACATTCAAAGATAATGAAAAATGGAAAAGTAGAAAGCATAAATCTTTAAGTCACCTCAACTTTTGACATATCCGTCCAAAATAAAATTCCCCATCATTGAAGAACCCTTTTTCTTAGTCAACCTATTTCAGGACAAAACACTTTTCACTTTAATCTTTGTGTCGCCACTCTGTGGCTCTTATATTTCTTTGTTTGTTACTTTTCTACGAATATGCCGCACCTCTGGTGCTTAAAATTATGATTCTTTTATACCTGACTTAATTCATCCGCAAGGCGGCGTCACATTAGCAAAATATTTCCAATCATCCAATATTCTATTGCGTTTTACTGTCTCACAGCCGCAGAGCGGCGACACATTAGTAGCAAATCAACGAAAGAGAAAGGATTAAAGCTCCAGAGGAGCGACACATAGTCTAAATTTTCTTTGTCAAACCTGCCTGTCTATCGATGAGACAGTTTCACCACCCCCAAATGTCATTCGACTCCCGCAATCGGGCTAAAATCCAAAAGAAATCCCCCTTTACAGCGCAGGCACTCATATCAAAGATGGAATATATTCTTTCCCCTTTAATTTTTGTGTCGCCACTCTGTGGCTCTTTTATTTTTTTGTTTGTTATTTCCCTACTAATATGCCTCACCTCTGGTGCTTTTCCCTTTGTTACTCGTTACTCGTCACTCGTCACTCTTTCCCCAATCGGCCATTTTGTCACGCTTAAGATCTTTTTTCCTCCTACTTTTCCTCAATCCAACTCCGCTATGACAAGCCTAAAACACCCCTATAATTCCTACATAATTATTTAGGAAAAAAGTCTGCCAAATTTGGCACACCCCAAAACTTATGGATAATACCTTAAAAAAATTTTCTTTGCAGAACACTATTAGCAGCGCTCAATAAAAATGTGGTATAAATTTTGATTTTTAGAAAGCTATAAGAGATGTTTTATCAATCCAGGATATCAAAAAATGTAATTTTTAGTGCTACCCTTAACAACTTCTAATTCTTTCCTTCGTCTAAATTGCGTTTCCATTTTTCAAAACACGACTGGGAAAATTTTTATAAAAATAATTCCGCTTAGTAGTGAATAATTCAACTAAATTCAATAAGTTAGTTCCATCTTTTAACAAAATTATTCTTATCAAAGGTAAAATTATGAGTTTAAAGTCCACCTACAGGTTAATCGGGACCATAGTTTTTTTAATTTCGGCAACCGTATTATTTCTTACGGTTCAACCCTCGGTTTCCTTTTGGGATCCGGGTGAAATATCTGCAGCATCATACTCTCTGCAAGTCCCGCATCCGCCCGGAGGACCACTCTGGTTAATAATCGGAAGATTCTTTTCAATGATTCCTTTTGCGCATAATATCGGATACAGGATAAATACGGTTTCTGTGCTTGCCGGAGCTTTTTCCGTCTTAATTCTCTATTTGAGCGCAGTAAAATTAATAGAAAGCTACAGAGGAAAGAACTATAAAGATATTCCTGATGCACTAATAACATATATTTCTGCAGCAACGGGAGCTTTGGCTTTTGCTTTCTGCGATACCTTCTGGTTCAACGCAGTTGAATCAAACTATTTCGCAGTAAGTACATTACTATTTTCTTTAGTTGTTTGGTTAATGATGGACTGGTATGAGAAAGCAGATGTTAAGTCAAATGAAAAATATATTATTTTAATGGCTTATCTTATTGGTCTTTCAACTGGTGTCCATTTGATGAGCGTTCTTGCCGTGCTTACCTTTATAAGTGTAGTAGTAATGAGAAAATATGTGACCGATGATGAGATGTACAAAAAATCGGCTTACTTATTTTTAATTCATATTGGAATTCTTCTCGTAATTGCCATTGGATTATGGGCATCCCAAACAAGCACTATCCCGCCTACATCAGAACAATTTCACGCTTTCGACTCTAAGTTCAAATGGATAATGCTCGGTGTATCAGCTATTTTTATGGGCGCATCATGGAAAAAGGTTTTTAACAGAAATTCTTTCTATGTACCGTTAATGATAGGCGCCGTTGTTCTTGCAGTTGCATATCCGGGAGTCGTAAAAATATTCCCGTCATTTCTACTTGCAATAGGCGGGCCCGATGTAGCGACAAATCTACTAATTCTTGTAATAATTTTAGCCGTTTTGATTTATGTTACCTTCTGGTCGGCAAAGAAAAACAAACAAATACTCCATGTCGCATCATTAAGTCTTTTGTTTACTCTTCTTGGCTTTACAACTTATGCAATGATAATTATCCGCTCCAGCCAACACACCCCTATGAACGAAAACTCACCGGATAATTTCAAAAAATTGATGTATTACCTTGGCCGTGAACAATATGGTGACTTCCCTATTTTCGAAAGAAGATTCTCCCAGGAACCAAACCAGCAAGGCATATACACAAATTACAGCAGTGACCTGGACTTTATATGGCGCTACCAATTAAACCACATGTTTAATAGATATCTTCTTTGGAATTTCGCTGGTAAAATCTCCACTAACCAGGATGCCGGTGTTAAATGGAGTCAGCTATACGGTATACCGTTTTTAATAGGACTGTTGGGACTCTATTTCCACTTTAGGAAAGACTGGAAAATGGCGTCAGCTTGGCTGATCTTGTTTATCTTCATGGGTTATTTAATTGCATTTTACCAAAACCAGCAGCAGCCTCAACCGCGCGACAGATTTTACTTTTACCCCGGAGCATTTTTTGTATTCGCAGTATGGATTGCAATAGGAATTCGAGAGATAGCCGGATTGATAATCGAGAAAATAAAGAATCCTTCTACGGCAAGAACAGCGGTTTTTGCATGTCTCGGATTGGGGTTATTATTAATCCCGGGTAATATGTTAAGAACGAATTACTTCTCACACGATCGCTCGCACAATTGGCTCCCTTGGGATTTTTCATACAATCTTCTTCAAAGCTGCAAACCAAATGCTATCTTATTCACTAACGGCGATAACGATACCTTCCCGTTGTGGTATTTGCAGGATGTGGAAGGTGTAAGGCAAGATATTAGGGTTGTCTGTTTAAGTCTTGCAAATACCGATTGGTATAATCTTCAATTAAAAAATAATTCGCCTTACGGAGCGATGAAAGTAAAATTCGGTATGTCCAATGATGAAATAAAGCAGTTGCAGCCGATCCAGTGGCAGCCGCAAGTAATTTCAATCCCTGTATCGAAGGAAGCCATTAAAGAATTTAACGTAACTGATACTTCGGTCATCAAGAACGGAGACATCACCTTTACTATGAATAATACGCTGCAGTTCGGTGATGTAAAAGCAATAAGAATCCAGGACCAGGTAGTCTTAGATATAGTTAAAAATAATTTGTGGGACCGCCCGATCTATTTCGCCTCGACTTGCTCGCAGGATTGTTTCATCGGGATGGATAATTATCTTGATATGGAAGGTTTAGCCTCTCGTCTTGTTCCTGAAAAACTAATCGGGGCTAATGATGTCAATCCCGATATTACATACAAA